>JAGREF010000276.1 GCA_020446665.1 Sphingomonadaceae bacterium | reverse complement strand
GCTTCCCGATCATCGCGAACCAGCTCTGGGCCTTTATCGCACCGGGTCTTTATGCGCGGGAGAAGAAGGCGTTTCTGCCTTTCCTCTTTGCCACCCCGATCCTCTTCACGTTGGGCGCATCGCTTGCATATTACGTGGTGATGCCGACAGCCTTCAAATGGTTCCTCGGTTTCGAGGGGCAGCGCGGCGGGCTGGAGGTGCAGGCGCTGCCGACCGCGAGTGAATATCTCAGTCTGGTTATGCAGTTCATTCTGGCTTTCGGGATCAGCTTCCTGTTGCCGGTGCTGCTGCTTTTGCTCAACCGGGCGGGCATTGTTGATCGCAAGCAGCTGGCCGGTGCGCGGCGCTATGTGATTGTGGCCGTTGTGGCATTGGCTGCGATTGTCACCCCGCCTGATCCCGGCTCGCAAATCATCCTGGCGATTCCGCTGTGGCTGCTGTTCGAAGGTTCGCTGGTCATCATGTGGCTGGGTGAGCGGAAAAAGCGGGATGAGGAAGCGGAAGAAGGCGCAGAGAGCGGCTCTCCTGAAAATACCGACGCGGCATAGAGTCAGGACCCAAGCAAAAGGGGCGAAGCCTTGCGACTCCGCCCCTTCGGATACTCCGGAAGAACCAGAGGTGTGATCAGGCGCTTACCGGAGCGTCATTTCCGCTATCAGCCGCGACGATAACGCCGGCAATGACAGCAGCAGCAGCAAGCAGCAGCATCCAGATATTTTCTTCCCCGCCAATCTTCTGGGCATCAGCAACAGGGGCAGAGCTGCGCTGCGCGGCTGCTTCCTGTGCGGCGAGGGGAGTGGCCACAAGGCCTAGGGCGGCGCTTGCAAGGGCCAGCTTGGCAAATTTCATCGAAAATCCTCCTTTGAGTCGCAGCCAATGTGGCGGACTCGCGCGCTTTTGTCGTTCCGGGAGAACACCTAGCTGCGCGGCAAGAAGGCAAGAAAACCCTTGTGCCACATTGCGCTACCGCGTTTGCGAAGTGACTGCGCTATTCGCCCCGTTTCCAGACCCGGCGGCCTGCGATCCAGGTTTCCAGCACTTGCGTGTCGCGCAGATCGGCAGGGCTGGCCAGCAGCGGGTCACGGTCGATGAACAGGAAGTCTGCCCATTCGCCGGCTACCAGCCGTCCAAACCGCCCCTCGGCAAAACCGGCATAGGCGGCATCGGACGTAAACCCGGCAAAGGCGGCGGTGCGGTCCACCCGCTCCTGCGCCTGCCAGCCGCCAAAGGGCTGGCGATCGGCGTCTTCGCGGGTCATGGCGACGGACAGGCCGATAAAGGGATCGGGGGCTTCCACCGGCGCGTCTGATCCAAAGGCCAGCCTTGCCCCGGTCGCTGCGATGCTGCGCCAGGCATAGGCACCCCCCAGCCGATCCGGCCCCAGCCGCGCCTCTGCCATCAGCCGGTCACTGGTCTGATGCACAGGCTGCATGGAAGCGATGATCCCGAATTTCCCGAATTTGGCGATATCTGCGGGATCGACGATCTGCGCATGTTCGATCCGCCAGCGCCGGTCGCCGTCATAAGTGTCTGCCATTTCCTCGATTGCAGAGAGCAGATCGGCATTGGCTTCATCGCCAATCGCGTGGACCGCCACCTGAAATTTGTCGAGCGCAGCGCGGCTCATCCAGTTGCGCAATTGCGCCGGGGTGGCCAGCGCCAGCCCGCGATTGCCCGGATCATCGGCATAGGGCGCCTTCAGCCATGCCCCGCGTGAACCCAGTGCGCCATCAAGGTAGAGCTTTACCCCGTTGAGCCGCAGCCGGTCACCATAGAGCCAGGGCGAGGGGCCGGGGCCGCCGATCAGTTCCATGGCATCGGTGCCAGCGCCATAGGCCATGATCCGCATTTGCAGCCAGCCATAGTCACCGGCGCGGCGATAGGCCTGCCAGTCCTCGATACTGGTGCCCATATCGGCGGCGGCGGTGATGCCTTTGGACAGCAGGATGGATTGCGCTTCACGAAGCGCCTGATCGCGATCTTCGGGCCGCGGGGAGGGGACGGCCTGCTGCACCAGATCCATCGCATTATCGACGAATATCCCGCTCGGCTTGCCGCCGCTGCGCTCTATCCGCCCGCCAGCCGGGTCTTTCGTGGCCCCGGTGATGCCTGCCGCTGTCATGGCGGCGCTGTTGGCCCAGCCAGCATGGCCGTCCACACGGGTCAGCCAGACGGGCGTATCGCCCACTACAGCGTCCAGTTCGGCGGCAGTGGGGAACCGGCCAAGGCCCCATTTCTCCTGATTCCAGCCGCGCCCGATAATCCAGCGCTTGCCCGGATTGGCGGCAGCATAGGCACCGATCTTCGCCAGCGCCTGTTCCAGAGAGCTGGTGTCCGAAAGGTCCAGCGTCATCGCGCCAAAGCCGATGCCCATGATGTGGAGATGCGCGTCAATCATGCCCGGCACCACAAAGCGCCCTTCGCCATCGATGCGGTAATCGACCTGTTTGGGGTGTTCGCTCTTGCGCTGATAGACTTGCTTGATCCGCCCCTGATCGTCGATCAGCAGCCCGGAAAAGCTGGCCAGCCTGCCTTCCCCGTCAATCGTGACACCCTGGATATTTTCCAGCAGCGTATCGGCCATGGCAGGGCTGGACGGCAGCAGGGCAAGTGCTGCCAGCAACATCAAAAAGCGGGAAGAAATTTTCGCGATCATGCGTGCGGAAATAGGCGAGGATGAGCGGCAAAGCAAAACTTCCTGCAATTGCGGCCAAGCGCCTATTTCCCCGCGCGTGATTTTCCCCTACGGCGCTGCGCCATGAGCCAGAACCAATCTGCCGAGAATGTCGCATCAGCAACTGACAAGCTGACCCTGGACGATGTGCGCGCTGCCGCTGCCCGGATCGAAGGGGCCGTGGTACGCACGCGCACGATGCACAGCCAGACGCTGTCTTCGATCACAGGTGCGGAAATCTGGCTGAAGTTTGAAAATCTGCAGTTTACCGCCGCTTATAAGGAACGTGGCGCGCTTAATGCCTTGCTGCTGCTGACCGAGGAACAGCGCAAGCGCGGCGTGATTGCGGCATCAGCGGGCAATCATTCGCAGGGTCTGAGCTATCACGGCACAAGGCTGGGCGTGCCGGTCACCATCGTCATGCCGCGTACCACGCCGACCGTGAAAGTGATGCAGACTGAAAGCGTGGGCGGCAATGTCGTGCTCGAAGGCGAGACCTTCGATGAAGCCTATGCCCATGCGCGCAAGCTTGAGCAGGAAATGGGGCTGACCTTTGTCCACCCGTTTGACGATCCTGACGTCGCCGCAGGACAGGGCACGGTCGCGCTCGAAATGTTCGAAGATGTGGCTGACCTTGATGTGCTGGTCGTGCCGATTGGTGGCGGCGGGCTGATTTCCGGAATGGCCACCGTTGCCAAGGCGCTGCGCCCGGAAATTGAAGTGGTCGGCGTTCAGGCGCAGCTCTTCCCCTCCATGTATGCCCGGATCAGGGGTGAGGAAATGAATTGCGGCGGGGATACGCTGGCAGAAGGCATTGCGGTCAAGGCACCGGGTGAATTCACCTCGCAGATCATTGCCGAACTGGTCGATGATATCGTGCTGGTCGATGAAGAAGAGCTGGAAAGCGCGGTTGCGCTGCTGCTTCAGATTGAAAAGACCGTAGTCGAAGGGGCCGGTGCCGCCGGTCTGGCCGCCGTGCGCAGCTTCCCTGAACGGTTTGCCGGGCGCAAGGTTGGTCTGGTGCTGTGCGGTGGCAATATCGACACGCGGCTGCTCGCCAATGTGCTGCTGCGCGATCTTGCCCGCTCCGGCCGTCTCGCGCGCTTGCGGATCACGCTGCAGGATCGGCCCGGCGCTCTGTTCAAGGTGATGAAGGAATTTGACGCTCACAACGTCAATATCCTGGAAATCTACCACCACCGGATTTTCACAAATTTGCCGGCCAAGGGGCTGGTGACTGACATCGAATGCGAAGCGCGTGACCGTGAACAGTTGCTGGCCTTGCTGCATTCTCTGCGGGGCAAGGGCTATTCGGTTAACGAGGTTGAGATCAACTGATAAGCTTTCCACAGCCAGCCGTCCCGCAGCGGGGCGGTTGGTCGCAGAAAGCTTTGCCTTGCGTCTTTTCAGACCAAATTATGACCCTCGCCCATGGTTAAGGGTCTTTTACCGGGCTGCATTGGCGGGCATAGTTGCGTCTCAGTCGCAACCCGAACCCGATTCTTGCCGCGAGAGGAAACAGCAGAGCCGTGACGGCCCCAGTCCGATTCCCCCGCTTTTTCGTGACCAGCCCTGCGCCGTGCCCCTATTTGCCGGGGCGTAGCGAGCGCAAGGTATTCACTGAGCTTAAGGGCCCGCATTCCGACCAGCTGAATGAAGCGCTGGGCCGGATCGGGTTCCGCCGCAGCCAGACGGTCGCCTATCGCCCCAGCTGTGCCGATTGCCAGGCCTGTATTTCCGTGCGCGTCGTGGCGGACCAGTTCCGCGCTTCCACCACGCAAAAGCGCAATCTCAAGCGCAATGGTGATCTGGTGGCGACGGAATGCCGCCCCTGGGCGACCAGCGAACAGTTCGAATTGCTGCAGAAATATCTGGGCGAGCGCCATCCTGGCGGCGGGATGACGACGATGGATGAAGTCGATTTCGCGGATATGGTGGAACATACGCCAGTATCCACGGTTGTGACGGAATATCGGGAACCATCGGACAGTGCCCATCCGGGGCGGCTGGTAGGGGCTTGTCTCACGGACCGTCAGGGTGACGGGCTGTCAATGATCTACAGCTTCTATGATCCTGATCTTGAAGGACGTTCAGGTCTGGGCAATTACATCATCCTAGATCACATCCGCCGGGCTGCCGCTGAGGGGCTGCCCTATGTCTATCTGGGCTATTGGGTCGAAGGCTCTGCGCGGATGCAGTACAAGATCCGCTATCGTCCCCTGGAACGGCTTACACGCAATGGTTGGCAGCAGATTTCGCGCGAAGAACAGGATCGGCTCATCGCCGATGCTGTCGCAGCTGCCAAATCCGTGCGGACGAGCGAAGGTGCCAGCGCCAAGGATGGCGATCGCAGCCAATATCGCGTCGTTCAGGATTAAACCCTTTCGTTCGCTGACGTCAGTCCTAAGCGGGCTTGCGCTGCTTGCCGCGCCAATGCCCGCCCATGCGCAGCCGCAGGATAGCGATGCGGAACTGAAGGCATTGATCCCGGACTCCGCGCTCGATGATGCAGAGGGGTGGGCGACTGACCAGCCTGCAGAACCCGACGCGGAGGCCGATCAGGAGCAGCCGCTCCAGCCGGATTCTCCTCTCGATCCGCTCCCGTCTCTCGCGGTCGAATGGCCTGACAATCTGCAATTGCCTGCGATCGAACCGCTGGAACCCGAAGCTGGCATAGAGCTGGCAACGGTGGAGGATATTCCCGCCGCCTTGCTGCCCGATGCCGATCTGGCGACCTTGGGCAGCGACCTTACTCTGGCCTTCCCCGCAGGCACGGCCAATTTCCCGCAGCAAGCGGAATTTGTCAGCCGTTTTCGCAGCCTTTCAACCATCAACGAGCTGGATGGCGATGATGACAATATCGCTCAGCTTGCCGCCCGCGCGCGGCAGGATGAGGTGCTGCTCAATCAGTTGCTGCGCATTTATGGCTATTACGATGCGCAGGTAATTCGCACCGTTGGTGGCAGCGAAGCCGGGGAGGGCGATGGTGGAGTCCGCTTCGATATCATCCCCGGTCCGCGCTATCGCTTTGGCGCGATTGATCTGGGCCAGTTGGCGACTGCCCCCGATGCCACCGCTTTGCGCGATACTTTCGGGATCAGGAGTGGCGATCCGCTGTCGAGCGATGCGATTGTGAGCCAGCAGGCAGAGCTGGACCAGGCGCTGGGCGAAAGCGGATACCCTTTTGCCGCCATCGGTGAGGCTGACTTGCTGGTCGATCATGCGCGGGCTGAAGGGGATCTGACGCTGCCCGTCACGCCGGGCGGGAAATATGTGATGGCGGGGGTCACCAGTGACCAGCCCAAATTCCTCTCCAGCCGCCATTTGCAGGATATTGCCCGGTTTGATCCGGGGGACATTTACAAGCGCAGCGTCGTTTATGATTTGCGCCGCGCGATTGTTGCGACCGGGCTGGTATCCACGGTTACAGTGACCCCGCGTGAAGTAACGCCACCCAGTGGCGACCAGCCGGGCGAAGTGCAGCTGGATATTGCCCTGACCAAGGCACCGCTGCGGACCATTGCCGGGGCCATCGGCTATGGCTCGGAAGAAGGTGTGCGGGTGCAGGCCAGCTGGGAACATCGCAACCTTTTCCCCCCGGAAGGCTCGCTGCGCGTGCGCGGGATTTTCGGCACGCAGGAACAATTGGGCGGGGTAACATTCCGCAAGAATAATTTCGGCGGGCGCGACCGGATTCTGACGGTCGATGCCTATGCCACCAATGTCACCACGGCGAGCGTCGAAGCGCGGACCATCGCCCTGAGCGGTAGCTATGAACGGACATCCAACCTGTTGTTCCAGAAGCCCCTGAGCTGGGGTTTCGGGGCAGAGGCTCTCTACACGGATGAACGCAATCGCGTGATCGGCGGGGTTGCGCGCCCGCGCCAGACCTATCTGATTGCCTCTGTTTTCGGGCGAGCGACGATAGATACCAGCGACTCCCTGCTTAACCCGACCAAGGGCTATCGCCTGACCGGCTATCTCGCGCCGGAACTCTCCCGCTCGCAAGGGGCAGAGACGGTCTACCTGCGGAACCAGGTTGACGCGTCATTCTACCAGCGGGTGAACGATAGCGTCGTGCTGGCCGGGCGGACCCGTTTTGCTTCGATCCAGGGGGCGCAGACATTCGAAATTGCCCCTTCGCGGCGGCTCTATGCCGGGGGTGGCAGCTCGGTGCGTGGCTATGGCTATCAGGCGGTCGGCCCGCGCAACGATTTTGGCGAGCCGACCGGCGGGCGTTCACTGGCAGAGTTTTCGGCCGAGGCGCGGATTGATACCGGGCTGTTTGAAGATTCACTGCAGGTCGTGCCGTTTGTTGATGTCGGCACGGTGTCACTCAAAACCATCCCGGATTTCCGTTTCGTCAAATATGGCGCGGGTGTGGGGGTGCGCTACCTGACAGGCTTTGGCCCGATCCGTGTCGATCTGGGGGTGCCGCTCAACCGCGATCCGATGTTTGACAGCCGCTTTGCGGTCTATGTCTCGCTGGGGCAGGCCTTCTGATGAGCGAACAGACAGGCATCACTTTCACCGGGGATGACACTACGCCAGAGCAGAAGCGCAAGCATCGCTGGTGGCGCTGGCTGGGCTATTGCCTGCTGCTGGGGGTGATCGCCATTGTCGGCGCATCGCTGCTGCTCAATTCGCCCATCGGCAAGCGGATTGTGGCAGACCAGATCGCGCAGGTCGCGCCGGCATCGGGGCTGCGTTTTGAAGTCGGCCGGATAGATGGCGATCTGTTTGGCAAGGCCGTGCTGCATGATGTGAAAGTGCTGGATCCCAAAGGCACGTTTCTGACCGTGCCGGAGGTCGATCTGAACTGGCGGCCCATGAACTGGTTTACCAACGGGCTGGATGTGCGCGAATTGGCGCTGCATCGCGGGATTTTGCATCGTGTGCCTGAATTGCTGCCGGGTGATCCCGATGCGCCAATCCTGCCCGATTTCGATATTCGGGTGGACCGGCTGGAGATTGACAATCTGACCATTGCCGAAGGTGTTGCCACACCCGATGCGCAGCGCGTGGACTTGCTTGCCAGCGCAGATATTCGCAGCGGGCGGCTGAAGCTGGAGGCTGATGCCATGCTGGGCCGCGAAGACCGGCTGGCCTTGCTGCTCGATGCAGAACCAGACGGGGACCAGTTCGATTTTGATCTGGATGTGGCGGCACCCCGGGGCGGGGTGATCGGCGGGCTGGCGGGCACACAGGCGGGCTACACGGCCCGCGCAAAAGGGGACGGAACCTGGCAGAACTGGAACGGAAAGCTGCTGGTCCGCCGGGATGCGCGCAATTTTGCTGCCATGAAGCTGTCAAACCGGGCCGGGCGCTATGGCGCCGTGGGGCAGCTTTACCCGTCGCCGCCGCTCAGCGGTCTGCCGGCGCGGGCGCTGGGGCAGGCTGTTTCGCTCGCGACGTTCGTTACGTTGGAAGACAGCATTGTTTCGGGGCAGATGGCCCTGCGTGGCGGCGGGATAGAGGGCGAAGGGTTCGGCGCGGTTGATCTGGCAGACAACCGCTTTGACGATATGCGTGTAACCGCGCGGCTGCGGGACCCGGCGCTGTTTGGTGACGCCTTGGCATTGCAAGGCGCAAAGCTGGCGGCAACGCTGGATGGTCCTTTCCGTGATCTCTCGGTCGAACATGTGCTGGTGGCAGACCGGCTGAATGCTGGCGCCATCGCGGCAGAGCGTCTGGCCCAGCAAGGGACGGCGCGCTTCGATGGCGCGCGCTGGACATTGCCTGTCAGCCTCACAACTGATCGCATTGTAACCGGTCAGGCCCGCATCGATCCGCGGCTTGTGGGGGGCAAAGTGACCGGGATAATAACCTATGCCGGATCGCGCCTTTACTCTGACGGTCTGGCGATAAGCCTGCCCGATGCCAGCGCGCGCCTTGCCTTGGCAGGCGATACGGCGCGCGGCGGCTATGCGCTGGCTGGGCCAGTAAAGATCAATGACTTTGCTGTGCCGGATATGGGGATGGCGCAGGGGCAGGGCGATATAGTGCTCAGCTTTGGCAATGCCCCGTGGAAGCTTCAGGCGCGGTTTGATGCCCGTATGCCGCGGGTCACCAATGCGACCCTTGCCAATCTTGCCGGTGAAGCGCTGCTGTTCCGGGGCGCGCTTGCTTTTGGTGGGGCGCAGCCACTGCAGCTGGACAAGGTGGTTCTGGCAGGCAGCAAGCTGAGCCTGCTGTTCGATGGCACAGTGGCGCCGGGGCGCACATCTATCGCCGGAACCGGCAAGCATATTGATTATGGCAGCTTCGCAGTGGAGGCTGCGCTGGCAGAAGGAGGGCCGGAAGCAGTGCTGGTCTTTGCTGATCCCTATCCCGCTGCCGGGCTGAAAGATGTGCGGCTTGCCATCGCCCCCAGCCAGGATGGTTTTGCGATTGATACACGGGGCCAGTCGCTGCTGGGTCCGTTTGAGGGGCGGCTCGGCCTGCTGATGCCTTCGGGCGGTCCGACAAGGATCGCGGTGCAGGAATTTGAAGTCTGGCAAACCGATATTTCCGGCACGCTGACTCTGGCCGAGCGCGGCGTTGCCGGTGCGTTGGCGTTATCAGGTGGCGGGCTGGACGGCACCATTCTGTTTGATCCACGGGCTGATGAACAGGCGATCGACCTGGCGCTGCAGGCGCGCAACGCCCGGTTTGGGGGCGAAACGCCGCTCACCATTGCACGCGCCAATGTGGAAGGGCAGGCGCTGCTGCGCGCAGGCAGCAGCACGATCAGGGGCAATGCTCTGGTGGAGGGGCTGGGCTATGGTCGGCTGTTCCTGGGCCGCGTGGCCGCAAGGGCAGATTTGACCGATGGCACTGGCAAGGCAATGCTCTCGCTCGCCGGGCGGCGGGGCAGCCGCTTCAACCTGCAAGCCGATGCAGGGATCGCACCGGATCGGATCAGCCTGATTGCGCGCGGCGATTTTGCCGGAAAGGCGATTGCCATGCCGCGCCGGGCGCTGCTTTCCAAACAAGCGGATGGCAGCTGGAATCTGCAACGCACTCAGCTTTCCTATGGCAAGGGGGTGACGCTGGCACAGGGCAGTTTTGGCGCTGGTGCAACGCAGCTGCAGCTCCAGCTTGCCCAGATGCCGCTGTCGCTGATTGACCTTGCCAGTGCCGATGTCGGGCTGGGCGGGACCATGTCTGGCGAAGTGGAGTTTGCGCGCCGGGCGGATCGGCCATTGACGGGCAATGCGCGGGTGAAAGTGGACGGGCTGACGCGTTCCGGGCTTGTCCTGACATCGCGTCCGGTGGACCTCGCTTTGGTGGCGCAATTGCGCGAAGACCGGCTGGAGACGCGCGCAGTGATCGCTGAAACCGGCGCACAGCGGGGCCGGGTACAGGCGCGCATCACCGATTTGCCCCGGCTTGGCTCGCTCTATGAACGGCTGGAGGCAGGCGCGCTGCTCGGCCAGCTGCGCTATAAGGGGCCGGCAGACGCACTCTGGCGGCTGACTGCGGTTGAAGCCTTTGACCTGACCGGCACATTGTCCGCCGCCGCCAATGTTACCGGCTCGCTGGCCAATCCGCAGGTGCGCGGTTCAGTTGCCAGCGATGATCTGCGGGTGCGCAGCGGGCTATCCGGCACCGATATCCGCGATGTCAGCGCGCGTGGCACCTTTGCCGGATCGCGCCTGCGGCTCACCCGCTTTGCCGGTACGGCCCGCAATGGCGGCAGTGTCAGCGGCAGCGGCTTTGTCGATCTGGCCGGAATGAGCCCGACGCGCGGCCCATCGCTTGACCTCAGAATAGCAGCCAGAAAAGCCGCCTTGCTTGATGCAGCGGGGTTGAAGGCGACGGTGACCGGGCCCTTGCGGATCATGTCCGATGGTGTGGGCGGCACAATTGCCGGGCGGCTCGCGATCAACCGGGCCAGCTGGAAGCTGGGTACTGCGGCAGAGGCGGCGCAATTGCCCGATATCAAAACGCGCGAGATCAATGCCCCGGCAGACATCGCAGCGCCCGGCCCGCGCGGTGCGCCCTGGCGTTATCTGATTGATGCCCGTGCGCCGTCCCGGGTCGATGTTGATGGCATGGGTCTCGACAGCGAGTGGAAGGCGGATATCCACCTGCGCGGCACCACCAGCGATCCGCGCATTGGCGGCGAAGCAGAAGTGCTGCGCGGGGATTATACATTCGCTGGCACACGGTTCGAGCTGTCGCGCGGGCGCATACTCTTTGACCAGAACGGCCCGATTGACCCGCAGCTGGACATCCTCGCGCAAAGCAAGCGTGATGGGCTGGACGTGAATGTAACTGTGAAGGGCAGCGCCTTGCAGCCGGAAATCACTTTTGGTTCGACACCCGCCTTGCCCGAAGAGGAAATTCTGGCGCGCTTGCTGTTTGGCGGCTCCATCACAGAGCTTTCCGCCACCGATGCGCTGCAGCTTGGCACGGCTCTGGCCAGCCTGCGCGGGGGCGGGGGGCTGGACCCGATCAACAAATTGCGCAGCGCCATCGGGCTGGACCGGTTGCGCATTGTCGGGGCCGATCCGGCGCTGGGCCGGGGTACCGGTGTGGCGTTGGGCAAGAATATCGGGCGGCGTTTCTATGCCGAGCTGATTACCGACGGGCGCGGCTATAGCGCGACCGAATTGGAATTCCGCATCACCAGCTGGCTCTCGCTGCTCAGCAGTGTTTCCACTGTGGGGCGCGAGAGCGTCGTGCTGGAAGCAAGCAAGGATTACTGACGGCGGTCAGGAACGATAAAGCCGCTCTTCCTCTGCCCGCCGCCGGACGAGACCTTTCAGTACACGGCCACCGGCCTTGTTCCACCGGGCAAATTCCCGCGCTGCGCCTTCGTAATCGCCCGCAATATGCTTGCGGGTCAGCGTTGCGCGATGGATTGCGCCGGTATTGTAGTGAAAGCTGAC
>JAGREF010000275.1 GCA_020446665.1 Sphingomonadaceae bacterium | reverse complement strand
ACGATCAGGCCCATTTCGTGCGCGAATTCCAGGCCTTCATGACCATGAATCCGACCGAATATGCCGCCTTGCCACATCCGGTGCTCAGCGCCTTCATGGCTGAGCGCCAGCGTATCTGGGGCTCGCCGGCGCAGACGCTGGACAAGCCCTGACAGCAAGGCGGCGCCGCAGGCCTGGCCTGCCGCGCCGCTACTCGCCACCCCATTGTCGGAACTATTGAAGGTCTTCGACCGAGACCCAGCCTTTCGTCCCGAAATTATCCGTGACCTCGATGAACAACCCTGCGCGATTGCCGGTCGGGTTGAGCTCAGTCCCTGCCCGCAGCGCCCGGACCTCTGCGGCATCGCTGGCTGCGCTTTCGCGCATCACAGTATCAACGGCAACCGTCGCGCCTGCATTGGAGGCAGGTCTTGCCACACCCGCAGCGGGGGCCGCTTCCATCGCAGCCCGCTGCGCGACTACCTGGTTAAAGGCGATGACAAAGGCTTCAGCCAGCATCTCGCCATTCTTGCTGCCCTGATAGCCGCTTGCGGATGCTGCGGTCTGTGCCCATCCGCCGCCGTTACCGCCAAAACTGATGGTGGATTTCTTGACCGAGCCTGAGCCGGAAGCAACTGTCATGCCGTTGGCTGGGCTTACTACGCGCAGTCCCGCTGCGACGGTCTTTCGCTTGCCGCCCAGCCCGCCAAACATGCCCAGAGCAGCACCGCCAAAGGGAACGCCACTCAGCACTTTCCCAGCCGCACCGGAGCGCACCAACGCTTCGCCAGCAAGGCCTTTTCCGACTTCAACGCTCTTGTCGACTTCTTCCTGATCCCCAGCCACTGCGGTGACGAGGAACCGTGCCGGCTCGCCGCTGGCCGGGCTGTGCGGCGTAAAGCAGCCAGATTCGATGGCCAGCGCATTGATCAGTTCGCGCGGGGAGCCGAGCCCGAATTTGGTCCAGCCTGCCAAATCGCCATCGACCAGCGCAATTGTCCCAAGGCTCGCTTCGCATTTGACCAGCTCGGGCGGCGGGTCCTTCTTGGCAAAGGCCGGCACAGGCAGGAATGCAAGCGCCGCGACGCAGCTGCTGGCTACAAGATGTTTCATCGAAATTGTCTGACGCATAATGACTTCCCCGTTGGTTGCAGGAACGAGTCGCTGTGTCTCATGCACTGGCAGGGTCGTCACCGGGGCGAGCCAATCCTGACAGTGCTTGTCATGACTACGCACGATATTGTCATCGAGATGGCGACATTTGCCCGGCCGCTGGCGCAAAATCAGGGCTTGGGCCGAGCGGAAATGGCGGCTAGGGACGCCCCGTAACGGACGGGGCACTGTGCCCTGCGATGGAGAATGCACGTGACTATCGAGAGCCTTGGCAGCGACGCGTTGGAGCGCATCACCGCTGCCGGCGATGCAGCTGCACTGGAAGCGCTGCGGGTCGAATATCTCGGCAAGCAGGGGTCGGTCTCAGCCTTGCTCAAGACGCTGGGCAAGATGAGCCCGGAAGAACGCCAGACAGAAGGGCCGAAGATTCACGCCTTGCGGCAGAGCGTCACCGATGCGCTTGCCGCGCGCAAGGAAGCGATTGACGCCGCCGCGCTGGAACAGAAACTGGCTTCGGAAACGCTGGACCTGACGCTGCCTGCGCCTGAGCGTCCGCGTGGTAGCGTCCACCCCGTCAGCCAGGTGATGGATGAGCTGGCGGAAATCTTTGCTGATCTTGGCTTCGCAGTCGCAACCGGCCCGGAAGTCGAGGACGACTGGCACAATTTTACCGCGCTCAACATGCCGGAAAGCCATCCGGCGCGGGCGATGCACGACACGTTCTATTTCCCGGATAGCGCCGCGGATGGGCACTCGGCCTCAAGCAGCGAAGCGGTAGGCCAGAAAAAACGCATGCTGCTGCGCACCCATACCAGCCCGGTGCAGATCCGGACGATGGTGGCAGAAGGTGCACCCGTGCGGATCATCGCGCCGGGCCGCGTCTATCGCAGCGACAGCGATGCAACGCATACGCCGATGTTCCATCAGATCGAAGGGCTGGTGGTCGACAAGGGCATCCACCTCGGCCATCTCAAATGGACGCTCGAAACCTTCCTCAAGGCATTTTTCGAGCGGGACGATATCGTGCTGCGCCTGCGCCCTTCCTACTTCCCCTTCACGGAACCCTCGGTGGAAGTGGATGTCGGCTGGGAAGATGTGGGAGGCCGCCGCGTATTGGGTGGTGACGGCGATGCGCCGGGCCATGGCTGGATGGAACTGCTTGGCAGCGGGATGGTCAACCGCCGGGTGATTGAATTTGCCGGACTGGACCCCGATGAATGGCAGGGCTTTGCCTTTGGCGTAGGCGTCGATCGCCTTGCCATGCTGAAATACGCGATGGACGATCTGCGCGCCTTCTTTGATGGCGACATCCGCTGGCTGCAGCATTACGGCTTCTCGGCCTTTGACCAGCCGACACTGTCCGCCGGAGTGGGAGCAAGCGCATGAAGTTCTCGCTCGAATGGCTCAAATATTTCCTCGACACCGAAGCTTCCGCAGCGGAGATTTCGGCGAAGCTCAACGCCATCGGCCTTGAGGTCGAGGGAGTGGAAGACCCGGCGGAGAGCCTCGCCGGATTCCGCATTGCCCATGTGCTGACCGCTGCTCCGCATCCCGATGCGGACAAACTTCAGGTCCTCTCCATCGATACTGGCGACGGCAAGCCGCTGCAGGTGGTCTGCGGTGCGCCCAATGCCCGTGCCGGGATGAAGGGTGTGCTGGGCCTGCCGGGCGCGGTGGTTCCCGCAAACGGAATGCAATTGCGCAAGAGCGCGATCCGCGGGGTCGAAAGCAATGGCATGATGTGTTCCACCCGCGAGCTGGAACTGGGCGATGACCATGACGGGATCATCGAATTGCCTGCGGATGCCCCGGTCGGCACGGATTTCGCCACCTATCACGGCGCCTCGCCCGTTTTCGACGTGGCCATTACCCCCAACCGCCCTGACTGCATGGGCGTGGACGGGATTGCCCGCGATCTCGCCGCAGCCGGGATCGGGACATACAAACCCTTCGTGCAGGAACCGGTGGCCGGGAAATTCCCTTGCCCGGTGGAGATCCGCACGGATGACCCGGCAGGCTGCCCGGCCTTCTATGGCCGCGTCATTCGCGGGGTCACCAATGGCAGCTCGCCCGACTGGATGCAGCAGCGCCTGCTTTCAGCCGGGCAGCGCCCGATCAGCGCCTTGGTGGACATCACCAATTATGTGATGCTGGCCTTTGGCCGCCCGGCCCATGCCTATGACCTTGCCAAGCTCAACGGCGCGGTCGTTGCTCGCCGCGCCAAGGACGGCGAGCAGGTGCTGGCACTCAATGAGAAGACCTACACGCTCGATTCCGAAATGACCGTGATCGCTGATGCCAGCGGTGTGCACGATATTGCCGGGATCATGGGCGGTGAACATTCAGGGTGTAGTGAAAGCACCACCGATGTGCTGCTGGAAATCGCCTATTTCGATCCTGATCGGATAGGGGCCACCGGGCGCAAGCTGGGGCTGACTTCTGACGCTCGCACCCGTTTCGAACGCGGGGTGGACCCCGAATTCCTCGATGCGGGGCTGGAAATCCTCACCGCACTGATTCTCAAGATATGTGGAGGCGAAGCTTCGGAAGTGATCCGCGCCGGGGCACCGCCGGTCGAGCGCAAGCTGGTCAATTACGAACCCCTGCTGGTTGAAAAGCTGGGCGGAGTCGATGTGGATGAGGCAGACCAGCTCGCTATACTTTCTGCACTGGGCTTTGAAGCGCTGAACACGCAGATCGGGCCAGGCCGCAAGACCTGGCAGATGAGCTGTCCGCCGCGCCGCCACGATATCGAAGGGTCAGCCGATCTGGTCGAGGAAGTGGTGCGGATCCATGGTCTCGACAATGTGGCCAGCGTGCCGTTGCCACGTGTGCCGGGTGTCGCAAAACCGACTGCTACGCCTGCGCAGCAGATGGAACGCCGCCTGCGCCGCGCCGCTGCTGCCCGTGGATTGAATGAAGCGGTGACCTGGTCCTTCCTGCCCACTGATGAGGCAGAGCATTTCGCCCTTCGGCAGGCTCAGGGTGATCGGGAACAATTATGGGTGCTGGAAAACCCGATCAGCGAGGATATGAAGGCGATGCGGCCATCGCTGCTGGCTGGCCTGCTATCGGCGGCACGGCGCAATGCTGATCGCGGTGCAGCCGGTGTGCGGCTGTTCGAAATCGGGCGGCGCTATTTCCGGGCAACTGACGGGTCGAGCGATGAAAGGCTGACGCTGGGCATCGTCCTGTCTGGCGAAAAGCGCGCCAGCGGCTGGGCCACGGGCAAGGCGCAGGGCTTTGATGCCTTCGACGCCAAGGCAGAGGCCGAGGCGCTGCTGGCAGAGGCGGGTGTTGCCGTGGACAAGCTGATGGTTATGGGTGAGGCCGGCGAGCAGTTCCATCCCGGCCAGTCCGCCACCTTGCGGCTGGGGCCGAAAAATGTGCTGGCCCGGTTCGGTGCCTTGCA
This sequence comes from Sphingomonadaceae bacterium, assembly GCA_020446665.1. Classification (GTDB taxonomy): domain Bacteria; phylum Pseudomonadota; class Alphaproteobacteria; order Sphingomonadales; family Sphingomonadaceae; genus JACXVD01. The sequence goes on along the minus strand of JAGREF010000275.1, from coordinate 2,017 downwards.
TCCCCGCACGCTCAAGGCATTCGATATTGATGGCCCTGTGGTGGCGGTGGAAATTTTCCTCGATGCCATCCCGGCGAAGAAAGGCGCAGCCAGCTTCGCCCGTCCGGCCTATGCACCGCCAGCGCTGCAAAGCGTGGAACGCGATTTTGCCTTCCTTGTCGATGTGGCGCTGCCCGCAGGCGATCTGCTGCGCGCGGTAAAGGGTGCGGACAAGGCGAATATCGTCGATGCCCGCATCTTTGACGATTTCCGCGGGCAGGGTGTGCCGGACGGCAAGAAATCCATTGCGGTCGAGGTCACGCTTCAGCCGGGCGAGAAGAGCTACACCGATGAGGAGATCAAGGCGATTTCCGACAGGGTGGTGGCAGCAGCGGCCAAACAGGGCGCGGAGCTGCGCGGATGAGCCGGATTGCCCTCGTTACCGGAGCGAGCTCTGGCATTGGCGAAGCCTGCGCGCGCAGCCTGATCGGTTCGGGCTGGCGCGTGATCGGCACCGGGCGCCGGACTGAGCGGCTGGGCGCGCTGGCTGCTGAACTGGGCGATGCCTTCCATCCGGCTGTGTTCGACGTCCGCGATGAAGCTGCCCGCGATGCGGCGCTGGATGCGCTGCCAGCCGAATTTGCGGGGATTGATCTGCTGGTCAACAATGCCGGTCTGGCGCTGGGTACAGCGCCTGCTCAGTCGGCTGATCTCGATCAGTGGAAGACCATGATCGAAACCAATGTCACAGCGCTGATCTCGCTCACGCACAAGCTGCTGCCGGGCCTGATCGAGCGCAAGGGCGCGGTGATCAACCTGTCCAGCGTGGCCGCGACCTATCCCTATAAAGGGGGCAATGTCTATGGCGGGACCAAGGCCTTCGTGCGCCAGTTCAGCCTTGGCCTGCGCAGCGATTTGTCGGGCACGGGCGTGCGGGTCTGCTCGATCGAGCCGGGCATGGTCGAAACCGAATTCACCATGGTGCGCACGGGCGGCAACCGCGAGGCGCATGAGGCGCTCTATGGTGGGGCGACCCCGATGACCGGTGAGGATATTGCGGAAACCGTGCGCTGGGTGGCGGAACTGCCCCCGCATCTCAACATCAACACGCTCGAACTGATGCCGGTAAGCCAGAGCTTCGCCGGTTTCCAGATCGCGCGGGACTGAAACGATACCTTCTGCATGACTTCCAATCGCCGCACTTTCGCGATCATCTCGCACCCTGACGCCGGTAAGACCACGCTGACGGAAAAGCTCCTGCTGCAAGGCGGGGCGATCCATCTTGCGGGCGAGGTCAAAGCACGCGGCGCGGCGCGGCGGGCACGCTCTGACTGGATGAAGATCGAGCAGCAGCGCGGCATTTCCGTCACGTCCAGCGTGATGACTTTCGAGAAGGATTTTGATGGCGAGACGATCACCTTCAACCTGCTCGACACGCCGGGGCACGAGGATTTCTCCGAAGATACATATCGCACGCTGACCGCGGTCGACAGCGCAATCATGGTGATCGACGCTGCCAAGGGGATCGAGCCGCAGACGCGGAAGCTGTTTGAAGTCTGCCGTTTGCGCAGCGTGCCGATCATCACCTTCATCAACAAGGTCGATCGTGAAGGCCGCTCTATCTTCGAGACTCTGGACGAAGTGGCCGATGCGCTGGCGCTGGATGTCAGCCCCCAGAATGCCCCGCTGGGGATGGGCGGGCTGTTTCGCGGCATTCTCGATTTCGATAGCGAGACCGTGTCGATCCCCGAAGGGGGCAGCAAGGAATTCCTCGGCACGCGTGAACCGCTGGGGGCGCTGCCTGACGAGCTGGCCGAAGAAATCGAACTGGCCCGGATCGGCTATCCCGAATTCGACCTGGAGGCCTATCGTAACGGCGATCTGACGCCGGTTTTCTTCGGCTCGGCACTGAAGAATTTCGGGGTTGAGGAACTGATTGCCGCCATCGCGCGCTGGGCTCCGCCGCCGCGTCCGCAGCCCAGCGAACAGGGCGAAATCAGCCCGGAACATGATGAAGTGACCGGCTTCATCTTCAAGG
>JAGREF010000274.1 GCA_020446665.1 Sphingomonadaceae bacterium | reverse complement strand
CCGCGTTGACGGTGATATCGCCGCCGCTTGATCCCAGATCGAGCCCATCACCGGCATTGCCGGTGACGCTGTCGAGATTGTCGATCAGGATATCGCCGCCGCCCGAGCGGACAAACATGCCATCGGTCGCGCCGACCACATCGCCCGAATTCCCTGTGACGCTGATCGAACTGCCGGTCGAACGCGCGTCAATGCCTGCGCCGCCGAGACCGGTGACAAGTGCAGTGGAGGCGAGGCTAATGCTGGTCGCGCCGGTGCCGCTCGAAGTGATGATGCCCTGCGCGCCGCCGGTGACCTGATCGACGTCGGCAACGATATCGCCGCTATCGCTGCGGGCAAGGATGCCAGCGGTGCCGCCTGTGACCGCACCAGCGCTGCTATCGACTGAAATGCTGCCGCTTGAGTTTTGCGCAAAGATGCCTGCGCCGTTAACGCTGGTCACGTTCCCGATTACACCGGTGGTGCCAATTTCAATGTTGCCAGTGCTGGAATAAGCGAAAATGCCGCTGCCAGCAGCGCCAGAGACATTTACTCCGTTAACAAGCTGATTGCCACCAGCTCCACTGGCGAAAATATCTCCAGCACCGCTGCCCTGAACAGAGACATTGCCGAATCCGGAAACGGCCACGATCCCGATACCACCGGTGCCGGTGACGCCTGCTGTCGTGACACTGACGTCGCCTTCGCCAAGATCCAGCGCATAGATGCCGTCAAAGCCACCCGTGACCAGACCCGCACTGCTATCGACCGTCAAGCCGCCGTCGCTGGATCGTGCGCGGATACCCGATCCGGTTGTGCCGGTCACTGCACCCGTAGTGATCGTGGTTGCGCCGGTGCCATCGTTGAACGCAAGGATGCCGTTCGTGCCGCCAGTCACCCTGCCTGAGCTGCTGTCGATCGCGATCGACCCGGCGCCATCGGTAAGGGCACGGATACCGTCCAGGCTGCCCGTGATATCGCCATTGCCGCTGATCGTGATGGCACCGCCGGGGCCGCCTCTTGCATCGGCGTACACCCCGTGACCTGCCGTTCCGGTGATCCCGCCGACAGTGCCGGAGCCGGTGATGATGATGTCGCCGCCGTCGCTGTCGGCGAGGACACCATTGCCGCCCGTGCCGGTGATCGTGTCGACCGCGTTGACGGTGATATCGCCGCCCGCCGATCCCAGATCAAGCCCGTCGCCCGCCGTTCCGGTGACGCTGTCGAGATTGTCGATCAGGATCGCCCCGCCGCCGCTGCGCGAATAGATGCCGTCGGGTGTGCCGACGACATCACCCGAACTTCCGGTGACGCTGATCGGACCGCCGGTCGAACGCGCATCAATGCCTGCGCCGCCGAGACCGGTGACAAGTGCAGTGGAGGCAAGGCGGATGCTGGTCGCGCCGCTGCCGCTGGAGGTGACGATGCCGCGCGCGCCGCCGGTGACTTCGCCTACGGTGAGGTTGATTACGCCTGCCCCGATGTTGGTCGCAATAATGCCGCTCGCGCCGCTGCCGGTGACCGATCCTGCGGTGCTGTCTAGCGCAATCGTCCCGCCCCGGCTTTCGACGTCGATGCCGGTCGAGCCTGAAACGTCACCTGTGACGATGGAAATGGAGCCGGAACTGTTGTCTGATACCTCGATTGCCGTGGAAGTCTGCGTGGAAATCCGGCCTCTCGTGGTGTTCACCTGCACGGTGCCACCATTGGTGACGGCGAAAACTCCGATGCTTTCGGTGACCCCGCTTATGCCGCCGACGATAATATCGGCCGTATCGATTGTGAGAGTGCCACTGCCGCCGAAAGCCAGTATTCCGGTACGACCTGTTCTCACGGTTCCGGCCGTGGTGTCGATCGCTACAGTGTTCCGATTGGCGACTAACGGAGCTCTGAGCCCGTCTACTGTCGTGGTTATGTCACCTGTCGTGATGCTGACATTCCCGCTATTCATGTCATCCAGGACGATACCGTCGTGGCTGCCGCGAGTAGCACTACGCAGTTCCCCCGCGGTGGTGTTGATCGTGACATCTCTGCTGCCATCCACCCTGATCGAGGTGGAAAAGGAGGTGCTCGTAGTGACGACGTCGCCGCCAGTCGTAATGTCGACATTTCCGTCAGTCGCACGGACGCTGATTCCGCGGCCTCCTCCCGCTACAATGCTGCCACCAGTGTTCACGGTGGCATCGCCGATGGTGAATATGACGATCCCGTCACCGCCTGCAGAGGTGATATCGCCAAGAGGCGTAACCCCGCCAATATTGATGTTCCCGCTGCCATCTGCAAAAATTGCGGTTTGTTGGGCTGATATCCCGCCGACAAGCCCGCTGCCCTGGATCGAGATACTCCCCGGCCCCCTAGTCCGATTGGCACGGATGCCAAGCCCGCCCGTGCCAGTGATAGTGTCGACCGCATTGACGGTGATGTCACCGCTTGAGCGAAGGTCGAGCCCGTCGCCCGTGGTGCCGGTAACACTCTCGATATCCTCGACAACGATTGACGCTGGAGTGGAAGGGATCGTCAGTCCGTCAACAGCGCCAACGATGGGCGTCGTCGAGGTGCAGGTAATCGTGCTGGCGGCAGAGATCGGCGTGATGTCGACCGTGCACTCCACCGGGATCGCTTGCGCCTGCGCGGCTTCCGGAGCGCTTACCGCCAGCACTGCGGCGAGCGCGAGCGGGGCAACGCTCCATCGCAGCAGGGAGCGGGGCGATGACGCCGCCTGGGCCGGGGAGCCTTGCGCGGTCTCTTCGCTCAGTATGGCAAGACCGAGATCGGGGGAATAGCTGGCCGCCTGACCCGCAACCTTTGTGACACGCCCGCCGCGCAGCATGGCATCGGACTGCAGATGGAAACCGCCGGCAGTTCTGTTCAACGCTTCCACACGCTCCGATGCGTTATCGCCGATGCCACATTCCGCTGCCGTGCCCGAAGCATGCCCCATCCAAACTACTACCACGTAACTCTCCGGTTATGTCGGTTAGGAGCGGTGCTCCTTATCCCCTGTCACTCATCCCCTCTGTTCCCAGCCAAGCGGCGCGGAATCAGACTTTTGCCTGAGCTATGCGTTTGCGGAGACATGGTCATCTACCATCTGGTATATGACTTTTCCGGGCTCCTGTGGGAGTATGGGAGCGTCCCGAATTGACGCATTTCGCGCTGGCAAAGGGGGGGCCATGGAACCAAGCTTGAAAATGCAGTCTGCGCTGCTTGATGCGATTTACAGCGCAGCGATCCGACCGGCAGACTATGTTGCATTTACAAAGGTTTGGGATGCCACGATTGCGCGACTGGCGGAACAGGAAACCGGGTCTTCGCTCAGGCTTCATGCTGAAGCGCTTGAGCTGCGAAAGCATTTCAAGCGGGCTTTCGAAGTCTTTGAAAAGAGCCGTGTCGGCCAGCGGCAGAATATCCAGCAGTTTCTCGATCGGCAGGCCTCCGCCGGTGCTGCATGTCTCGCCACTGGCGAGATCATAGCCTGCAACGCCCATTTTGGTGCGCAGTTCGGCATCACGATCGGAGACAATTTGTCGAAACTTTCGGAAATCATGACTCCTCTGCGCAATGGCGGTGACGGCAGGGCAATGGCGCCATTCAGCGCTACAGAACAGGATCCGGCGGTCTATCGTATATGGCGGGATGGCACGGCGCAGTCGCTGCTGGTGGTTGAACCAGTGCCTGACCGCGACTTTCCCGATGCAAACGGGCAGCCGATTTTCCTTGTCCGGTCGAATCATGTCCAATGGTCGGACAAGGTAGGAGAATTCCTGGCCACGAGTTTCGGGCTTACTCAGGCCGAAGTCGACATATCGCGGCTGTTGCTCGCCGGTATGCGGAGCGAGGAAATCTCTGTTCTGCGCGCGCGTGCGAAGGGGACCGTGCGCCAGCAGATCAAGACGATCCTGGACAAGACCGGGGCGACAACCCAGGTCGCGCTGGTTGCGCTGTTGCTCAGCCTGCATCATCTGCTGGCGGCGAAACTCACGCGTGATGCCTCAGAGACGGTTCACCTGCTGGAAGCGCAGCGTGTGCATAGCACGGTCATTGCAGAAGCCCCGCTGTGGGGCAGTATAGAATTTGACCGCTATGGCGCGCCGGATGGACAGCCGGTGGCGTTCTTTCATTCGGAAATGTCGTCAGCACGGCCGACCCGGGCCATGATCGATGCGATGGCGGATCAGGGATTGCTGGTTTTTGCACCGCGCAAGCCAGGCCTTGGTGCGACCGTGGTGGAAAGACAGGCGACCGATCCCAAGGGCTTTGTCGCAGCCTTCGTCAATTTTCTGGCAGGTCAGGGAACCCGTATCCGGGTGTTGGTAGGGCAAGGCATGTCGGGTGTCGCAGTGACTGATTTTGCCGCTGACAATCCTCATGCTGTCGATGCGGTTGTCACCATCAATACCGGAATACCCTATACCAGACGCGAACAGTTCGACTGTTTCCCCCCTGTCGCCAAGCGGATATTCTGGACCATCTGGGAAGATCCTGAATTATTCTACGCGCCTTTTGCCTTTGCCTCCGAAGCGATGCTGGCCAGCGCGGAAAGCGAGCGAGCCTTCATGATCAACCAGTTCAGCGATCTCCCGCATGACCAGAAACTGATCGAGGATCCTGACGTCTATGCTGTCGCTGTCCAGGCAATGAAGGACTTCATGAGCACACCCAAGCGCTCCGCTGACGAATTGGTCTATTGGATGCATGACTGGACCGAGGCGTTGCGCAATGTTGCGCAGCGCATGCCGATGCTGTTCCTGCAATCAGAATATCACAACTATCTGCGGCAGGATGTGATCAGCGAATATCTGGCTGCCTTCCCTCAAGCTCAGGCAGAAATTCTGCCCGAGGTCGCGCTGCTAGGGGTCATTGAAAAGCCGAAAGTGATAGCAAGGAAAATCGCCAATCTGCTGGAGCGAGTGAAGTGAGCAGCGATAGACCGGGCGCAGCCAAAAGGAAGAAGACTGCTGGCTCAGGCAAGAAGTCTCAGGCCAAAAAGCGTGGCCGGAAGGCCGGTTCTGCCGCAAAGCCAGACTTGGACCCGGTCAGTTCGGCGCCGGAGCAAGCGGCTCAAGCAGCATCGGGGCAGCCCGAAACAATTGATATCAGCTTCTCCAATGGTCTTGCCGATTTTCTGCGCCAGAATGATGTTTCGCTTGCCTTCACATCATACCAGACCGGCTTTCTCTATCTGGTCGGACATAATCAGGCAGGCCAGCTGGCGCTGCATCAGGCCGCCTATCCGCAGGCCATGGGCGTGGTCGGCGATGCCAACCGCATCTATCTGGGCACTTTAACGCAGATTGTGCGGCTTGAAAACGTGCTGCAGCCTGGTCAGATAGCCAACGGGGTGCACGACCGACTATTCGTGCCGCGCAATGCCCAGACGATCGGCGATGTCGATTTCCACGAAATGGGCATCCGCAAGGATGGGCGCATCGTATTCGTCAGTACCGCCTATAGCTGCCTGTGCGAACCGAGCCGGACACACAGCTTCAAGGCGATCTGGAAGCCCGATTTCATTTCAAGGCTGGCGCGCGAGGATCGTTGTCACCTGAATGGCCTCGCCATGGTCGATGGCGAACCCCGATATGTGACGGCGGTATGCCGTTCGGATGTGGTCGATGGCTGGCGTGATCGGCGACAGGATGGCGGGATCGTGATCGATGTGAATAACAACGCGATTGTCGCTGAAGGGCTCTCCATGCCGCATAGCCCGCGTTGGCATGACGGAAAGCTCTGGGTTCTGAACTCAGGGGCGGGAGAACTTGGCTGGATCGATCTCGAACACCGAAAATTCGTGTCGCATACATTCTTTCCCGGCTTCTTGCGCGGATTGGCCTTTCTGGACCACTTCGCGATAGTCACCTTGTCCAAACCTCGTCACGGCCGCTTTGAAGGGCTGCAATTGGACAGCAGGCTGAGCGAGAAGAATGCTGATGCATGGTGCGGAATCCAGATACTGAACTTGCAGACCGGAGAAATCGTACACTGGCTCCGCTTCGACGGAGCCATATCGGAATTGTTTGACCTGTGCATCCTTGCAGGTGTCGCAAATCCGTTGACGATTGGGCCGAACTCCAAGGAAGCACAAGAATTCATCACCATCGAGCAGGGTTGACTTTCGGCTGCCCTCTTGTGGACTGAAGCGTTTCCTCGCGATCAGGACACCCTGCGGCTTGCCTGCCAAATTCCTGCCCGATGATGCGAAAGACCGGCGTGGCGTTGGTGCCATCCGCTGGGTTGGCGGCAAACCACCCGGTCTTGCGGTCGCATTGCAGGCCGCTCGCATCAAGATAGCACATTCGGGCATTCTCCCCGACTGAGCGGCTCTGGATCGACCATCTCCCGGTTTGATCATGCACCAAATTCGATGCGATAACCGATTGCTGGTCTGACCGGGCCGTTAGGAACGGAGAAAGCGCGGATGGTTACATCATTTGATTGCAAGACGACCGTGAAGCCCCCTTGGGCAGGTGCTTCAGCTGGCTTTGCAGGTATTGATCCCCAATAGCTTATACGCCGGGCAAAATCCGAACAGCCCGGTCAGCAGCGGCACCACACCGATCCAGCCCCAATTGGTTTGCGGGCCGACAAAGACCAGTGCGATCAGCACGATCCCCACGATCACTCGCAGCAGGCGGTCAATCTTTCCTTCATTACAGGGCATTGGCTTGTTCCTCTTTCTATAACAGAGGTGAGGATAGCCGAGTCGCCCTGCCCTGTCTGTGACTTGGTCACATTGTGCCGATTGCCTCGCCGCCGCTCTTCGCGGCCAGTCCTTCGCGATCGAGAATGCGGACCGAACCGCGGCTCGACTCCACCAGTCCGGCACGGGCAAAGCTGCCGAGCGTCCGGCTGATGGCCGCCCGGCCAGAGCCAATCTCTGCCGCCAGTGCTTCGTGAGTGGCGCTAAAGCTGTCGCTGGCTCCGGCCAGCCGCAGCAGCAGGCGCGCCAGCCGATGCTGCAATCCGCTCAGCGCAACATCCTCGATCAGCCGTTCCATGTCGGAAAAGCGGGTTGAGACAGCGTGGAACAATTGCGCGCGAAAGGCGGGGTCATGCGCGATGCGCTGCTGAAACTCGCTCTCTGGCAGGATCTCGATATCCACATCGCTTTCTGCAATCCCCTCAGCCGAATAGGGGTGATGGGAAGTCAAACAGCCAAAAGTCTGCAGGCAAATTTCGCCCGGCCGCACCCGGTAGAGCACGATTTCTCGCCCGTTTTCGGCAGTCAGCGTTACCTTGATGCTGCCGCCATGCACGATCACGAAGCCCGCACATTCGTCGCCGGGATGAAAGAGAACGGTTCCCTGCGGGACAGTCTGTCTGTGAATCATACCTTGCCTGGCTTGTATTTTCATTGCTGCAGTAGACGCTGCGTAAAGTATATTCACGAAAGGATTTCGATCTATGGCTATGCTACCAAAGTTGGAAAGCGGCTCGAAAAGGTAGTTTTTGCCGAACCAACTGTTTATCCGGAGCGCTGATAAGGAGAAACACGGGTCATGCGCATTGCCATCGTTGATGATGAGCCTTCCATTTCCGGGCCCATGGCCCAGGCGCTTTCAAGCGCGGGTATGGCGTGTGAGACTTTCGCTGATGGCGCCGCCGCTCGCCGCGCTTTGCAGCGCGAGACCTTTGATGTCGTCCTGGTCGATTGGAACATGCCGGGCATGAGCGGTATCGAAGTGGTTGGCTGGGCAATGGAATCCATGGAAGCCCCGCCCGGCTTCATCATGTTGACCGGGCGCAGCGATCCCGATGATATCGTGCATGCGCTGGAAACCGGGGCGAGTGATTATATCATCAAGCCGGGCGAACCGGCGGTAGTGATCGCGCGGGTCAAGGCGGTGGCGCGCCGCGGGCAACCGCCCGTACCGGAGCGGGAGGAATGCTTTGGCCCTTTCCTGTTCGACAATCTTGATCGCACGGTTTCCGTTAGCGGCGAGGCGGTGAAGCTGACAGCCAAGGAATTCGAGCTGGCGCTGGCCTTTTTCAAGAATCTCAACCGGCCTTTGTCGCGACAATACCTCCTCTCGGAAGTTTGGGGCAGCTCGGAAGGGGTGGAAACGCGCACGCTTGACATGCACGTCTCTCGCATCCGCTCAAAGCTGGGCCTGCGGCCGGAGCAGGGTTTTGTTATCCAGTCTGTTTTCGGCTTTGGTTACCGGCTTGAGACATTTGACACAGCAGCAGATTGATCCGGCGGATCTTGATCCGGTTTTTCCCCGAAGGGCACATCTCACAGTGATATTCAGCAACCGCATAGCTTCTCTCACCATGGCCATGGTGCTGCCCGTGTCGCTGGCCTTGTCTGCCTGCGCAGTGAACAGCGAAATAGCAGTTGCAACCAGTGGCACGACCTTGCCCGGAGGCAGCGCACTGGTGATTGCCGAGCCTGCGAAGGGTGCCGCGCTGGAAGCCGGATTTGCTGCATCGCTGGCAGAAGGTCTGTCTGGCAAGGGCTTCACCGTCACGCAGGACGGGCCTTACCTCGTCCAATATGGTATCGCCGTGCGCGATGCTTCGGTGGCCTTGTTGCGCGCAGATGAAGTGGCCGGGGTGGAAGTGGTCTCGCCAGCTCGGCGCAGCTATCTGCTTGACCAATGCAAGGCACAGCATCTGCGGCTGCAGGTTGCTGCGATTGAGCAACTCACAGGCAAGCCCGTGCGCAAGGCAACTCTGGCGATGAATGGCTGTGATTTTTCGGCCGAAGATATGGCGCAGCTTGCCAGTGTCGCTGCTGATCGGCTTTCCGCCAACTAGGGTCAGGACCCAATAATCACGGTAACCCAGAATGGTCGATAAGCGCTCTAGGCTATTCGTTCCAGCGAGACGGTGAACTTGCTTCCCTCGCCGGGGGCGCTTTCGACATCAATCGTGCCACTATGCTTGCGCACGGCTTCGCCCACAAAGGCGAGGCCGAGGCCGAGGCTATGCCCGACCCTGACCTTGCTCTGGCCAAAGCGCTGGAACGGGTCTTCCATCCGGTCAGGCGGCAGACCGGGGCCATCATCACTGACTACCAGCCGCACCATATTGGCGACATCGCCCGGTCGCTCAACCGCGACGGAGACCGTGCTGCCTTCCGGCGTATATTTGACGGCATTGCCGATCAGATTATCGAGCACCCGTGAAATAACGGAGGGGTCTACCCTGACGAAATTCGGCTCTTCACACATACCCCGGTGCAGCGTGACCTTCTTCTGACGGGCGGCATGCCAGGCGCGGTCAACCGCTTCTTCCGCCAGATCGCAAAGATTATGCTCGCCCAGTTCCAGCGGCTTTTCTGCCAATCGGGCAAGATGGGCAAAGTCATCGGCCAGCTTGAGCGTGATGCGCGCATGTGCCCGGATCAGCCGGAAGCGTTCATGCGCTTCTGGCCCTTCATTCTCGTCATCTGCCAGCCCAAGGATCGCGACTTGCGGCGAGCGCATATCGTGGGACAGGAATTCCATCGTCTCGCGGCGTTCATTTTCAGCGAGGCGCAGGGCAGTAATTTCGTGAAACTGGACAATTTCCCCATCCCCCCCGCTGCCACTCAGGTCGAGATGAGCGCGAGAAATGGTGAATACACGGCCATCGGTAAGGGCAATCTCCGAATTCTTCCTGTCCAGTCGCGCCCGGGCTGAAACCAGCAAATCCTGGAATTCCAGCTGCAAATCCCCGCTCCCGAACAGATCACGCGCACGTTCGTTGAGGATGGCCGTGCGCCCTTCCCCGTCCAGCACGACAATCGGGTCTGGCAAATTGCGCACGACTGTGCGGATAAAAGTAAAGCGTTCCTGAACCAGTGCGACCAGATTGCCGAGTTGATGGGCCTGCCGCTCGACTTCATCAAAACCATCCTCTTCATCCGGACGCGAGCGAGCGATTTCGAGGCGCTGGAGATTGCCGCTTTCCCGCTGCAAGATCGCGACCACGGATGCCAGCCGCCGCCAGCCCCAGATCGGGTAAGACAGGGCGAGCGCCGCAAGTGCTGCGCCTGGCGGCCACCACAAGCCGGAGAGCAAGGGCAGGATCAGTGCGCCCACAAGGATAATCCCGGCCAGCCCCAAGGCAAAGAACGGGGCAGTGCCTGGGGAAAGCACCCGGAATCCGAGGAAAAGGACAATCACCATCAGGATCGAAAGACCGGCACTCACCCCGGCATTGACGGGCATAACAAACCGATCATGCTTGATTGCATCGACAAGGTTCGCCTGTATTTCGACGCCGTCCATTACCGATCCGGCACGGGCCGAAACGGGTAATTGATCTCCCAGTCCGCGCGCTGTTGCACCGACCAGCACGATCCGGTCCGCCACGGTTTCTGCAGCGAACTGGCCAGATAATATGGCGCTGGCGGGAATGCGCGGATAACTGCCTGCCTGCCGCATCGGCAAAATCGGTGGGTCGCCAGTGCCATTGGTAGTGAAGTTGCGCTTAGCCCCCTGTGTTTCGCGTGCGATTTGCCAGGTTGAAAGGGCGAGATTGGGATAGGTCTTTCCGTCCTGTGAGCGAGCCAGGGGGACGCGCCGGACCAGCCCGTCACTGTCAAACTCCACAGCCACATGGCCAAGCGCCGCTGCTGCTTCCTCAATTGCGCGGACCGGGAATACTGGGACTATCCCATCAAGGCTGTTTGGTGCCGGGCCGAATTCATGTGGAATGACCACATTCCCGCTTGGTGCCATGGCTTCAGCCAAGGCCAGGTCTTCTGCCTCCTCGCTGGGTTCGATGAACAGGATGTCCAGCACGACCGCCCGGGCACCGGCAGTTTCGAGCTGTTCCACCAGTGCTGCATGGCGGCTGCGCGGCCAGGGCCAGCCGCCGACGCTGGCAAGGCTGGTTTCGTCTATCGTTACCAGAAGTATATCCGGGTCGGGCGTATCCACCAGCGCCGCCGTTGCTAAGTCCTGCAGTTGCAGGTCAACGCTTTCCGTAAGGCGCGCAGAGCTCATCCACCATGCAAAGGCGCAGCCCAGCAGGAGCGCTAACATCCATTCAACAAGGAGCCGGTTGCGGAACACCCGCCTGCCCTAACTCACCGAACCTTAGTTGGAAACGTTCAGTTTTTGCGGATCACCCCAGACTTCCACAATCCCGTCATCGCTACCCTGCAGGGCACCTACGGACCAATAGTAAGTTCCGTTATCCAGATTGCTCAGGACGAGGCTCGTATCCTGCATGGCGCGTTCATGTACCAGCGGGCGATCCTCCGCCCCTTCGCGCCACAGGCGGAAACCGAACAGAGCATGTCCTTCCCCTTCCTGGCGCCAGGCAAAGCGGAAACCATTGGACAGTTCATCCTGCTCCACCACCGCTGCAACCCCAAGCCGCTGGCGGCGGAAGGAGTATGCCTCAGCCCACCCTTCCACGCCACTTTCCGCAACAGCACGACTGCGGACATATAGGCGTCCATTGGGAATGTCCTGAAAACTGGCTTCAGGCTGTTCGGTCAGTTTTTCCGCGATAACCTCGATAAAAGCAGCGTCAGCTGCGAGCTGTGTGCGATAGGCAATGGCGCCTGCAACCGGCTTCAAGGCAAAGCCGGGCTCTTCTTCCGTGCGCACACGGGAAGGGTCAGTGATTGCTACCGCAGGCAGCAGGGCTTCATTGGCAGACAGGCCATCACTGGTCGCGATAGCGGCAAAGCCAGCCGGAACAGCCCGTGCATCGGCTCCATCCGCCTTGGCCGCCAGTTCCACCGTTCCTTCATCAACCTGTGTGCCGGATTTGCCAGAATCCTCGCTGTAGAAGATCCGGAATTCCGTCCCGCGCACAGCTGTAACTGCCAGCGGAGTGCGGACGCGATAGCGGTCAACCGGGTCAAGTTTGTGCGGCTTGAAACCGCCCCGCCCGTCCAGCACCAGAAAATCGACATCCAGCCCGTCATTGATCAAATAACGGCGAGTCTTGAGCACCCGCACATGGCTATTGGAAGGCAGGGTTACGATAGATCCGCCATCACCACTAAGCGAGATGAAGCCATTGCGGCCGGTGACGATCTCTGTCCCTTCTGCGATTGGCGTGTCCTTTGCAGGGGCAGTCGCCGAACCGCCATTGCGCAATTCCACCGGTCCGGTGAAACTGGACACAACCAGCCGCGCAGTGCGGGCGCGCAGCAGTTCAACCGGAATCTCAATCACCTTGCCAACTGGCAGGCGCCGCGGATCAGCGATATTGTTCTCTTTCTGGACCTGGCGATAAGTCGCTGGCCGCACGAAATAGCGCTCTGCCAGCTCAATCAGCGTATCACCCCGCTTCACCCGGTATTGGATTGTGTCAGCGTCCCCGGTTTCAGCGCGCAGTGCGCTGGCTGCGAGCAGCACAGCAAACAGAACTACGGCCAGTCGGAAGATGGACGAAATGCCAATAGTTCGCATGGATAACCCTTAAAATAGTTGCGACCTTTTACTGCTTTCGACCTAGCAGGCGCAACCTTAACCTACGAGGCATTAAGCTCCGTTGCAGCAGCATTGTTGCAAGATTTTACTAATGACCGGCGCCGATTTGCATGCACATGCGGTCGGTGGCCTGCATGTACAGCACCCCCGCTATTCTACATGCAGGCCGCACTGCGTGTGAGACTATTTCTCTTCCACCACAGTGCCGTGTCGGACTGGCCAGTGCTACTATTTGACAATCGCGTCGAAGATTACGGCCATTGTTGAACCGCTTGCAAGCGATGAAGCTGTCGCCTGCAAGGCACCGGCATTGAAGGATGCCCCTATCGGATCGCTCTCATCTGCGCCCGCTGCATCGTCATCCTCTGCGGTCGTGGCAGTTCCGCATCCAGAGCCGCTTTTCATGCTGCCGGCGATATAGGTGACATCCGTTGGCACAGTGTCGTTCAGCACGATGTTTTCCGCCGCCACGGGGCCGGTATTGGACACGAGAATGCAATAACGCACAGTCGCACCAGGGATGGCCTTGGGGTCGCTGGCGCTGATAAAATCACTGACGACGAAGCTGGACTTTACCACTGTCAGTGTTGTCGCAACACCCACCAGTTCAGTGTCGAATGTGATCCATTCGTTGAAGCGTTCACCAGTGGTGTTCGATGATGTGGACATCAGGTGGCAGAAATTCGTGTTATCGCTCAGGTCACAGCCGCTGGACTGCGCTGTCACGGTGAAGGTCGAGGTTGCATTGGCTGCATCCACGATGATGGCCCAACTGTCAGGCCCGCTCAGCCCGTTTCCGCCGGTGCCAGTGCCATTGGGTACCGAATCCGCGAAATAGAGCGTCGTGCCTGACGTGATCACGGCGCCATTGGCATGCGAAGTGATCTGGTTATTGGGGTCATAGATGACCGCACTGGTTCCGCCCGGCCAGGTCAGGGTCAGTTCGTTAGGCTCGTTGTTGCCGGTGCTGTTCTCATAGCTCGACTGGCACACAACGATCTGTTTGACCGCCATGTTGGTGTCCGGCGCAACTGCATAGTCATATTCGAACGAATCTGGCGCTCCATTGAAAGGATTCCCCATCCCGTACTCGACGCCGGAGCTGCCGACAGTGGCGGTCGGAATGGTGAAGCCGTTGCGCACGATCGTGGTGGCAAAGGTGCCGGTCGCACTGCCGGTCGCGACGGTGCCATTGGTAGGGCTGGAGAGCATGGTGTGGGTCGTCACGGACGTCCCGCCGCAACCGCGCAGCACAGGGGAGCTTCCATCTGCCGCAATGGTCAGGGCGTAATCCTCGACTTCACCGTTGGCGGCATTGCCGGTGCTGCCAAGGCCAGACACGCTGGACCAGCGGAAGCGGGCATAGGTCGTGCTCGATGTCGCAGCTGCCGGGACAACCGCTTTCAGCAGGATCTGCCCATTGGCGGCACCATCAAAATCCTTGATTCCGCCATCCTGAATATTGGCGGCAATCTGCTCGCCGCTATCGGCAAAGCTGCCATTACCGTTCCAGTCGATCCATGCCTGCAGGAAGCCGCTGCCGGTTACGGATACGGGTATGTCGGCAATCGTGCCCTTCTGAAACGAAGGCAGCGTTACGCCGTCCTCGTCGTCACTGGCATCGGCATCGTCTCCGGTGGCCCCGGTGCCTGGCAGCGCGGCATTCTCAAAGTCGATGCTTGCACCCATCCGGATTCCAGAGCTGGGATCGTGGCTGGCGGTGCCGTAGCTCGTCCCGCTGGTCGGTGCGTCTGACCATTCGCGTTGCGTAATCCCAACGCACATCGTCATGTCGAGCAAAGAGATTGCCTGAATGCCCGGAGCAGCGGGAGAGGTGGCAGGATCGGGGCCATACGTCACGGACACAGTATCGACCGGCTGGTCGAATGTGACGATAAGGTTGCCGTCGGCTGTCGTATTGTCTGCCAGCGCCGTTGCGACCGCTGCATTGCCGGTAACGGAATTGGCCCTTCCAGCCGTCAGGATCGGCGTAACGGAAATGCCCTGATAGCTGCCGGTAACGGTCACGCGATCATTGAACTGATCATAGAAGAGGTCAATATCGGCAACGCGGAATTGCAGACCGCCCAGCCCGCCGGTGAAGGTCCATGTGGCCGTAACGCTCTCACTCGACGTCACTGCATCGAGCGCCAGCATCAGCGAATTCTGGCCTGTAAAACCGCCCGGGCTGGAAGTGTTGCGAACGGGTGTTTGCGACCCTGTAGAGGGATCAGCGATCAGGCTGCCCGTGTTGCCGGTGATGTTCAGATTGGTCGCGACACCGCCTACGCTGAAACTGCCGGAGAGCGAACCTGTGGTCCAGCCCTGGCTATCCCAGTCAAACGTTGTGGTGGTGCCGCCACAGGTGAAGGCTGGTGGAGTGCCCGCTGCGGGCAAAGTCGCAGTGACCGTCGTAACCCGATCGTCATCGTCTTCCGTGGTGGAGCCATTATTCGGCGTTGAGTCCGGGTCAACAGTGCTGGAACCGCTGATTTCTGCCGAGAATGTGCCCGAAGTCCCAGCGGTGGAGCTGTTCGCGGCATAGATGCTGATTGAGGCACTGGCGCCCGGGGCAAGGCTGCCCACAGACCAGACGCCGGTCCCCGAATTGTAACTGCCTGTGCCGCTGGCGCTGCGATACACCATGAAGGCAGGCAGCGAGCTGTTGACCGTGATGCTGTTGGCGGTGGAGGTCGAGCTGGCATTGTTGGTCACTGTCATCGTGTAGATCGTCGCCACACCCGGCAGCGGTGTGCTGTCATTAACGGTGACACCCAGCGACAGGTCAGCGCTGGAAACGGTGCCAGCGGTCAGATAAAGATCGGCCTGATAGAATGTGCCGCTATCGCCCCCGAACTGGTCGCAGATTTCCAGAGTCCAGGTCCCGACCGAATTCTTGCCGATAAAGGCGGACAATGCCGAACTCGGCTGATAATTGGCGCCATAGGGAGGCACCGGAGTGGTCGATGTGACAGACACGCTGTTGGTGTAGTTCACGATTGAACTGCCGGCGCTGTCGTCAAACAGCACATTGAAATTGGCGGCCCCATTGCTTCCCGATCCGGGCGTAAGCTGCACCCGGGTGCCATCCGGCCCCTTTAGCCACATGACCAGATCGCCCCGATAGGTATGGGCTGCCAGCACGCCGATGTTGACATCGGTGACTGTGAAATTCTGGCTGACGGTAAAGGTCCGCTTGAATGTGTTGGTGCAAGGCGTCACGCTCTCATTCACGCTGCCATCGGTGCTATTGGTATACTGATAGGTCTGCGCCTGCACGGCCGGGGCCA
>JAGREF010000273.1 GCA_020446665.1 Sphingomonadaceae bacterium | reverse complement strand
CCGCCGAGCTGGCGCATGGCCATGTCAAAGCTGACCCGCGTGCGGGTTGAATTCTTCTCGAAGATCATAGCCAGAGTGTGACCGGCCAGCGGAGCATCCGTATCGGCCTGCCCCTTGGGCCAGTTGACCCGCGCCGCTTTGCGATCCTGCGCATTATTGATCATGGCCGCAATGGCGTGGCCACCTGCATCCGACAGGTCGAGGAAATGCCGCATCGCCATGCTCAGCCCTCCGGAACTTCAAAATCAGCGGTGCCCGCCGACAATTTGTCGAAAAATTCGTCGATTTCGGCATCACCGATAATCAGCGGCGGGATGATCCGCAGCGTATTGTCCCCCGCCGCGACGGTGAGCAGCTGATGGTTGTCGCGCAGATGGACATAGAAGGGACGGCTTTCGACCTTCATCTTGAGGCCGAGCATCAGCCCTTTCCCACGTACCAGCTCGAACAGATCCGGATAATTGCCGATAAACTGTTCCAGCCGCGCCCGGATACGTTCACCCTTCTCCTGCACTTCGGTCATGAAGCCTTCTGCAAGAACCGCATCAAGCACAGCATTGCCCGCCGCCATGGCCAGAGGATTACCGCCATATGTGGAACCATGGGTCCCGAAGACCATGCCGCGCGCAGCCTTTTCCGTGGCCAGACATGCGCCAAGCGGGAAGCCACCGCCAATGCCCTTGGCAGTCGCGAGAACGTCCGGCTCGATCCCGTAATGCTCATAGGCATAGAGCGCGCCGGTCCGTGCAACACCGCATTGCACTTCATCCAGCACCAGCATCAGATCATGCTCGTCGGCGAGCGCGCGCAGCCCGGACATGAATTCCTGAGATGCCGGGCGAATGCCGCCCTCGCCTTGAATCGGCTCGACCAGAAAACCGGCAGTATTCGGACCCATCAGGGCCTTGGCTGATTCCAGATCGTCGAATTCGGCATATTTGAAGCCCGGCAGCAAAGGCATGAAACCTTTGTGCATCTTCTCCTGATTCGAGGCGCTGATGGTCGCCATGGTGCGGCCGTGAAACGCGTTGCTGAATGTAATCAGCTCAAATTTCTCATCATTGCCGACCGACTGATGATAGGCCCGCGCAGTCTTGATCGCCGCTTCCACTGCCTCTGCGCCGGAATTGGTGAAGAACACCGTGTCTGCAAAGGTGTTATCGACCAGCCTCTGCGCCAGTGCTTCGCCCTGCGGGCTGCCATAAAGATTGGAGACATGCATCAATGTCTCTGCCTGCTTCTGAATGGCCCCGATCAGACCTGCATGAGAATGACCCAGCGCATTCACCGCAATGCCGCTCGCAAAATCGAGATAGCGCGTGCCATCTTCATCAATCAGATGGCAGTGCTCGCCGCGCACAGGCCGCACACCGCACCGGGGATAGACAGGCATCAACGGAGAGATCGACATGGCTTTATTCCTGTTTGAAATGTCGCAATTGACTTTGTGAAACGACAAATGGCGGCCCCGCAGTCCGAAGGACCAAGGGGGCCGCCATGTGCAACCGTTTATGCGGTTAGCAGAGCCCGGTCAAACAACCGGACCTGCGCTTAAGCGAATCAGCCCTGAACGGGCACAAGGTTGACCGCCGAGTGCTTGCCTCGTCGATCAACTTCAAGGTCGAACTCATAACGTTCGCCTTCGTTCAGGCTCGACAAGCCCGACCGTTCAACAGCGCTGATATGGACAAAGGCATCGGGCTGGCCATCATCGCGGACCAGAAAGCCAAAGCCCTTCATCGAATTGAAGAACTTCACCGTGCCGGTAGCTCTTTCGCCGGTCAGCTCGCGGCGCGGCGCGGCAGGCTTGCTTTCCACTTCGATCACATCGCCAACAACCTGCAGATCCTGAGCGGAAATCTTGCCGCCACGATCCACCAGATTGAATTCCAGCTCCTGCCCTTCTGCAAGGCCTTCCAGCCCGGCACGTTCGACAGCGCTGATGTGAACGAACACGTCTTCACCGCCAGTTTCCTGCTGGATGAAGCCGAAGCCCTTCTGGCCATTGAAGAATTTTACGACACCCTTGCCGGTACCAACAACCTGGGCCGGCATGCGGTTGAAACCGCCGCCACCAGCGCCAGCGCCGCCGCCACCGCCGCCGCGCGGTCCGCCCGGACCACCGCGACCGCCGCCGCCGAAGCGATCACCACCACCGCCAAAACGGTCGCCGCCGCCGAAACGGTCACCACCGCCAAAATCGTCGCGCGGGGCAAAGCCGCCTTGTCCGCCCTGGAAGGGATCGAAACTGTCTTCGCCGAATCCATCCCGCTTATCCCGGCCCCGGCGGCGCCCTCTATCGTAACCCATATGCTCGTACGTACCTTCGTCTCATCGCCCCAATTGAGAAAACCGGCTGCGTGGGCGGACCGCGCCGGAAACGGGAAACGCATGATTGTGCCACTTGCCCCGTCCAAACTTCTTTTATCATAGCGAAGATTTGGGCTTTGCGCGAATGATTTAGTATTTGCGCTTTGTATAGGTGCCCAATGTGACATTTTCGCATGACTCGGCGCGCCGCTTTGCTTGCCAGTCCGGGGGCATTTGGGCACAAGGCCGCGAAAGTAAGGGCCGCGCAAGTAAGGAGAGCACCCCGATGAGCGATTTTCGTCGCCTGTCCGATTCGGTCATGGCCAGCCCGCAAATTTCGCTGGCAGACCTGCAGCAGGCATATGCCGATGGCGTCAGGCTGGTGATCAACAATCGCCCTGATGGCGAAGACCCCGGCCAGTTGCCGGGCGCAGAGGTGGAAGCGGCCGCCCATGCAGCAGGCATGGATTATGTCGCCATTCCCATCACCCGTAGCGGCTTTAGCGGCCCACAGATTCAAGCCATGGCTGATGCGCTGGCATCCAGTTCCGGGCCGGTTCTCGCTTATTGCCGTTCTGGTACGCGCTCTACGCTGCTCTGGGCACTGGCGCAGGCTTCATCCGGGGTCGATCCGGAAGAGCTCAGCATGGCAGCAGCTCAGGCAGGATATGATGTCGCGCCGGTTCGGGCGATGATGGATATTCTCGCCGGTGCCGACAAAGCCTGACATTGATCCGATGGCTGAACTTGCTTTCAATCTGTTGCAATTGGGCGGATCATTGCTGGCGATCCTTGCACTGGCCGCACTCGCCCGGTGGATGAAGCTGGGCGCGGAGCCACGTATCCGCGATGCAGAATCTGCGCGCATGCTGGCAGAAGAGGTCGATTGTGGTTTTGAACCGGTGGATATTGCCCTTGACCGCTTCGGCTATGGTGCCTTGCTGCGCGACGCGTCTGGCCGGGTCATGCTGATCCGCCAGCATGGGGCCAATTTTGTCGGACGCATGCTCGACAGCCGAGTGCAAGGCAGGCTCGATCAGGGACGTTTGGTGATCGCCCTGCCTGAAGCGAGTTTTGGAACGGCAACACTGGATCTTGGCCCGGCAGCCGCAGAATGGGCGGCCAGTTTCCGTCGCTTGCCGGATCAGGCGGGGCGGACATATGCCTGACTTTCGCCCCGTTGATTACGCTGTCCCGGCTTTTGTGCTGCTGGTGCTGATCGAGATGATCTGGGCAAGGCGCCGCAAGCCGGAGGCATACGAACCAAAGGATACGCTGGTCAGCCTCGCCTTTGGGCTGGGCAGCACAGTCGCCGGTTTGCTTACCGGAGGCTTCGTCGTCGCTATCTATCTGTGGGCATGGCAGTTCCGCCTGCTGGAGATCGGCTGGCAATGGTGGGCCTGGATCGCCTGCTTCATCCTCGATGATCTGGCCTATTACTGGTTCCACCGCAGCGCGCACCGCATTCGCTGGTTCTGGGCCAGCCATGTAAACCACCATTCGAGCCAGCATTACAATCTTTCGACTGCACTACGGCAGACCTGGACCGGTTTCTTCGCTCTGGGCTTCCTTTTCCGCCTGCCGTTGGTTGTGCTGGGATTCGACCCGGTGATGATTGCCATCTGCGCCGGATTCAACCTGATCTATCAGTTCTGGATTCACACCGAAGCAATCCACCGCATGCCGCGCTGGTTCGAAGCGGTGATGAACACACCCAGCCATCACCGGGTGCATCACGCCACCAATCCGCTCTATCTCGACCGCAATTATGCCGGGGTCTTCATTATCTGGGACAGGCTATTTGGTACTTTCCAGCAGGAGCAGGACAGCGAGCGTATTCGCTACGGCATTGTGAAGCAGCTTGGCAGCTTCAACCTGCTATGGGCTGTGTTTCACGAATGGATCGGAATAGCCCGCGATCTGTGGGCCGCACCCTGGCGGTACAAGCTTGGCTATCTCTTGCGAGAACCCGGCTGGAGCCATGATGGCAGCCGCGACACATCCGATGAAATCCGCGCCCGCTGGCTGGAACGCCAACAGCGACCGGAATAAGGGCGGCGCTGGATCTACCGGGTTACAGTGCGGTCTCGCCAACTTCACCGGTGCGGATGCGTGTTGCTGCGCCCAGATCAAGCACGAAGATCTTGCCATCGCCAATTGAACCTGTGCCTGCCGCCTGCTGGATCGCTTCGGTCACCTGGCCCGCCATTTCATCGCTTACTGCGATTTCCAGCTTCACCTTGGGCATGAAATAGGTCTGGTATTCGGCACCGCGATAGATTTCCGTCTGGCCTTTCTGTCGGCCGAACCCCTTGACCTCGGAAACGGTCATCCCTGCCACACCGATATTGCCAAGCGCTTCGCGCACTTCGTCAAGCTTATGCGGTTTGATGACGGCGATGACGTATTTCATGCGAGGCCCCTCTTAACTGGTTCGGACCGGAACCTAGTCGAGCATGGCCGCCGGATAAAGACGAAAAAAGGGGCCGGAGCGGCTGGCTCCGGCCCATTAAGTTTCGTTCGCAGGAGGAACGTGGTGAGGCGAGACCGGGGAGGAGAGGAGAGGAAAACCCGGTCCCGCCAAACTTTTGATCAGTTGTAGGCGCGCTCTCCGTGTTCGGAGATGTCCAGCCCGTTGACTTCGGCTTCTTCATCAACCCGCAGGCCGATGATTGCCTTGACGATGAAGCCAGCGATCAGAGTGCCGATACCGGCCCAGGCAATGGTCACGAGAACACTGAATACCTGAACGCCGAGCTGCGCACTGAGCGCGGTCGAACCGTCGCCGGGGCCGCCAATGAACGGCTGGTAAACCACTGCCGTACCGATGGCGCCAACGATGCCGCCCACGCCGTGGATACCGAAGGCATCGAGCGAGTCGTCATAGCCGAACTTCGCCTTCGCCTTGGCCACTGCGAAGTAGCATATTGCCGAAGCCACCATGCCGAGCAGGATCGCACCGAACGGGCCGGAATTGCCGGCTGCCGGGGTCACAGCGACCAGACCGGCAATCACACCCGAGCAGAAGCCCAGTGCCGAACCCTTGTGACCGGCGAGACGTTCGATCACCATCCAGGTCAGCGCACCTGCAGCCGTGGCAACGAAGGTGTTGATCATGGCGAGACCGGCAGAACCATCGGCTTCGAGAGCGGAACCGGCATTGAAGCCGAACCAACCCACCCACAGCAGACCCGTGCCGACCATGGTCAGCGTCAGGCTGTGCGGCGGCATGGG
>JAGREF010000272.1 GCA_020446665.1 Sphingomonadaceae bacterium | reverse complement strand
AGCCGCACTGGCTGCCGCTCGAAACGCGCCCGCCGAACCTTGAAGGCCAGGGTGCCATCACCATCGGCGACCTTGTGAAGAACGCCCTGCGTATGCGCCCTGACCGCATCATCCTGGGCGAAATTCGTGGCGCGGAATGTTTCGACCTTCTCGCCGCCATGAACACCGGCCACGATGGCTCCATGTGTACGCTCCACGCCAACTCCCCGCGTGAGTGTCTGGGCCGTATGGAAAACATGATCCTGATGGGCGACATCAAGATCCCGAAGGAAGCAATTTCCCGCCAGATCGCGGAATCGGTCGACCTGATCGTGCAGGTGAAGCGCCTGCGCGATGGTTCACGCCGCACCACCAACATCACCGAAGTGATCGGGATGGAAGGCGATGTGATCGTGACGCAGGAACTGTTCAAGTTCGAATATCTGGACGAAAGCGAAGACGGCAAGATCATCGGCGAATTCCGCGCCAGTGGCCTGCGCCCCTATACGCTGGAAAAAGCGCGCCAGTTCGGTTTCGATCAGGCGTATCTGGAAGCCTGCCTCTAAGGCAGGCACCCTCAAGCGCCGGGCACGGGCCATCCGGCCCGCTTGGCTCTCCTCGCATTGGCTCGGGCGGCCGGTCGGCCTTGCGCTTGCTGCGCAAGCGAGCTGGAAGCCTGCCTCCAGGGCAGGCACCCTCAAGCGCCGGGCGCGTCTGCGTTCTTACCCCTTGATCAGTGCAGGTCCGGCGAGCGCAATTAGCCCGCCACCGATTACCACGCAGGCGAGGAAAATGCCGGTCCATGGCACCCAGCCAACGCGGTCAATCCGGGCGCGTTTGACCCGGCGCCGCTCTGCATAGCTGGCAAAGCCTGCCAGCAGCAAGAACGCCACGCCCAGCACAGCCAGTTCCTTGGCATCGCTGGCAAAGATCAGGAAGTCATGGATCGCCTTCATGGCGGCGCATATGGGGGTGCATCCTCATCTGCGCAATTGCCAAGCTTGCATCGCGGCCACACCGCCTTATGGCGGGCAGGTGCAACAACCCGAAGACCATACACAGCGCCCGTTACTGGCCCTGCTGATCCGGTTGGGGGCGGCCTTCGTCCTTTCGGTCATGCTCGTTTTCGTGAAGCTTGCCGGTGAGAGCGGGATCCATCTGGCCGAGATCTTGTTCTGGCGCCAATTGCCGGCCATACTGATCCCGCTTGCGTGGTTCGCGCTGAACGGGTCGATGCATATGCTGCGCAGCAACCGGCTCGGCACTCATGCCAGGCGGGCATTATACGGCACCGTCGGCATGTTCCTGAATTTCGGCGGAGTGCTGCTTTTGCCATTGGCGGAAGCAACCACATTCGGCTTCACCTCCGCGATCTGGGCGGTGATCCTTTCCGCGCTGTTATTGCAGGAAAAAGTCGGCTGGTATCGCTGGATGGCCGTGTTGCTCGGATTTGCCGGAGTGTGGGTGATCGCACAGCCGGGAGACGGGCATATCCCGCTTTTCGGGGCGGCTGTGGCACTGGGTGCGGCGTTCATGATCGCCTTGATTTCAATCCAGATCCGCGATCTCAATCGCACCGAGCATCCGCTGACGATCGTGTTCTATTTCGCCGCCTTCAGCACGCCGATCCTGGCGCTGGCGATGCCGTTCGTGATGACCGGCCACACACCCTATCAATGGGCCCTGCTGGGCGGACTGGCGCTGTTCGGCCTGCTGGGGCAGTTCCTGCTGACCGCTGCCCTGCGCTATGGCGCAGTCGCCAGTGTAATCGTGATGGATTATTCGGCCCTGCTATGGGCCACCCTGTTCGGCTGGGGCATTTTTGACCGCTTGCCATCAGCGACCACCTGGCTGGGCGCGCCACTGATCGTCACAGCCGGCCTGATCATCGCATGGCGGGAACACCGGCTGGCAAAGCATCGTCTCATGGCCGTTCAGGAAGCGTAAGGAACGGGAGCCTATGCCATGCGTTCAGAACTGATCAGGAGATAGTATATGCGCAAGATTATCATCGCTATCGGCCTTGCAAGCATGGTCCTTGCAACCACAGCCTGCAACACGGTGCGGGGCATGGGCCGTGATCTCGAATCGGTCGCCAATGACGTTGACGAAGCGACCTGATCAGGCCTTTCGCCACACGAGTGTGAGGTTGTTTGCGGGCATCTGATGCCGCGCCATGCGCGTCAGCCCGTGGACTGCGGCCAGATCATCCAGCGCAGAGACGCTGCGTATCCCCCAGCGCGGATCGCGGCTACGCAGGCTTTCGTCAAAGGCCAGATTGGATGGCGCGGTTTCTACCCCATCTTCGATAAACGGGCCATAGAGCACCAGCGGCGCGCCCGCTGGCAACATCCGCCCCGCTGCCGCAAACAGCCCCTCGCTCGCCTGCCACGGGCTGATATGGACCATGTTGACGCACAGCATTGCGTCGGCTCGTTCAATCGGCCAAGTCGCGGCTGAGGCATCGAGCGCCAGCGGTGCCAGCAGGTTCGCGCTGCCCGCATCCTCCCGCCACGCCGCAATAGACGCCAGCGCCTCCGCATCGGGATCGCTGGGCTGCCATTGCAATTGCGGAAAATGCGGCGCGAGAAACACCGCATGTTCACCAGATCCGGCGGCGACTTCCAGCAGCAGGCCGGTTTTCGGCAATTCCTGTTTCAGCACCGCCAGCAAGGGCTCGCGGTTGCGCTCCGTCGCAGGGGCAAAGCGCTTCATTCAGGTCGTCCATGCATCTGGCGGGCCTTCTTCTCGCGCAGCACCAGCCAGACGAACAGGCCGAGAGGACCGGCAAGGAAAGTCGCCAGCAGGACCGGGGCCTGCACCAGCCGCGAAAAATCCTTCGCATCGGCATCGCGCGCGATCCACAGCCCCGTAAACAGGTCAAAGGCGAGGTAATGCGTCCAGCCAATCGCCACGCCTGCATCGCTGGCAAAGATAGCCCGCACCCCTTCGACAGTGGAGAAGCTCGCGCTGCCCGCTTCACCGCCCCCCTGGGATAAGGCCCCCGACAGAATGCCGATCAATCCCACGGCGTAGATCAGGCAGAGCAGGCCCACACCCAGATAGAGCACCACTGTCAGCAACAGAGGCCTGCGCGGCAGCAGGATCAGGATGATCCAGCCCCCCAGTGCGATCAGATTGGTGATGCTGAAAACCGCATGCCACATTGTTCTATTCCTCCCCCTCTGGTGCCCGCCGCCGCCAATAAGCTGCCAGCAGGCTACCGATCACCACGTGATAGATCGAACTGATGGCGCTGGGCACCGGGGCCAGCGCGGCCTGCATCGGCTGTGCGAATTGCGAGGCAAAGGCAGGGGTGGAGGCAAGGCTGGAGCCCAGCCCGCTATTCTGCATCCCCACCTCAATACTGATCGTGCGTCGATCCTGTTCGCGCAGTTTCAGCAGGCGGGCAAGCAGATAGCCCAGGCCGAAACCGGCAAGATGCAGCAGCAGCACAGCCAGCAAAAGCACCCCGGCATGTTCGATAATCAACGCCTTCGACTTCGCGATAATCGCCGCGACGATCAGGATCACTGCAACAATCGAAACCAGCGGTGAAAAGCGCGCAATCGGCTCCACCGCGCGAGGGAAAAGGCGGTTGAGCAGCACCCCTGCCACCACCGGGATCAGCACCACCGTCACCATTTCGCGGAACAGGTTCCAGCGGTCCACCTCCACGAAAACTCCCGCCAGCCAGCCGGTCAGCAAAGGGGTGAGCGCAATCGCCACCAGCGTGCTCGCCATGGTCATGGTCACGCTCAACGCCAGATTGGCACGGGCGAGGAAGGCCACGACATTGGAGGCGGTGCCGCCGGGGCAGCAGGCAACAAGCACCAGCCCCACCGCCAGCCCCGCAGGCAGCGCAGACAGAGTGGCAATCGCAATCCCCGCCAGCGGCATGATGGTGAATTGCAGCACCACACCGGCGATCACCGGCCCCGGCATGGCCAGCACACGGCGGAAATCCTCCACCGACAGTGTCAGCCCCATGCCCAGCATGATGATCCCAAGCAAGACCGCGATCATCGACTGGCCAAAGGGTTTCACGCTGCCATCGGCAACCCACAGGAACA
>JAGREF010000271.1 GCA_020446665.1 Sphingomonadaceae bacterium | reverse complement strand
ATTGCTGCCTTCATAAAGGCAGGACATGATCGCCTTGATCGCCGGATAATTGTCACGCGACTGGGCCAGAGCCATGGCGTTGCCGCCCATGTAGAATTGCAGGCCCGCCGGGTTCATCGCACCGGCACCGCCGGGGAATTTGAAGCCCTTCTGATCCCACGGCGCAAGCACCTGTGGGTTGGCTTTCACCCAGGTCATGGCCGCTTCGACCGTCTTGCCGGGCGCCACCACTTCATGGACGATATTCTGCGCCTTTGCCTGCTGCGGAGCAACCGGCTGGCCCTGCATGATCATCATCGCGGCAGCCTGCAGCCCCATCAGGCGCGGCAATCGCTGTGTGCCGCCAGCACCCGGCAGCAGACCGATCTGGACCTCTGGCACACCCAACTGGATCTTCGGATTATCGGCCACCACGCGATAATGGCAGGCCAGCGCGAGTTCGAGACCGCCGCCCAGCGCCAGCCCTTCCAGTGCGCAGGCAACCGGCTTGGCCTTGGCGCCTTCCTTGGCAATCGCCTTGGCACTGTGGCCGCCGGTTTCGAGGCGGCGCAGGGCACGGCTCAACCGGGCGGTGCTATCAAAGGATTCCTTGTCCAGCGCGATCTTGCGGCGGCCAAACATGCGGACGTCTGCCCCGGCGAGGAAGCCGGTCTTCTTGCCCGACGTAATCACCGCGCCTTTCATCGCATCATCTGCGAGAAACGCATCGGTGAAGGCTTCGAATTCCTCGATCAGCGCTTCGTTCCAGACATTCATGGTCTCGCCCGGCAGGTCGATCGTGACGAGGGCGATACCGTCTGCGTCGGTTTCAACGCTAAAGGTGGTGTAGCTCATGTCTTGTTCCTCAATCCTGCTCAAACGCGTTCAATGATGGTGGCGGTGCCCATACCCGCACCGATGCACAGCGAGGCAAGCGCAGTTTCCTTGCCGCTGCGCTCCAGCTCGTCGAGCACTGTGCCAAGGATCATCGCCCCGGTCGCACCCAGCGGATGGCCCATCGCAATCGCGCCGCCATTCACATTGATATTGCCATGATCGATATTGAGCGCCTGCATGTAACGCAGAACCACGCTGGCGAAGGCTTCGTTGAGTTCATAGAGGTCGATATCGCCGACCTCCATACCGGCGCGGCTGAGCACTTTCTGCGTCACGAATTCAGGACCGGTCAGCATGATCGTCGGTTCCGACCCGATCGATGCCATCGCGCGAATTCGCGCCCGCGGCTTGAGCCCAGCGCGTTCGCCCGCTTCCTTGCTGCCGATCAGAACACCTGCAGAGCCATCGACAATGCCCGAGCTGTTGCCCGCATGGTGGACGTGGTTGATCTTCTCCACCTCGGGGTAACGCAGCTGGGCCACACTGTCGAAGCCCGGCATCTTGCCCAGTCCGGCAAAGGAAAGGTTGAGCGCTGCCAGCGATTGCATATCGGTTTGCGGGCGGATCGTCTCGTCCCGGTCCAGCAGCGTGAGGCCAATCCGGTCCTTCACCGCCAGCACGGAATTGGCAAAGCGGCCCTCTTCCCATGCGGCATGAGCGCGCTTGTGGCTTTCCACCGCATAGGCATCCACATCATCGCGGCTGAAGCCATATTTGGTGGCGATCAGATCGGCGCTGATGCCCTGCGGCACGAAATAATTGTGGAAGGCGGATTGCGGATCGGTCGGCCATGCGCCGCCATCACTGCCCATCGGAACGCGGCTCATGCTTTCCACACCGCCGCCAATCGCCATGTCAGCTTCGCCGGAAATCACCTTGGCCGCGGCAATATTCACCGCTTCCAGACCTGAACCACAGAAACGGTTCACCTGAATGGCAGAGGTCGTTTCCGCATAGCCTGCATTGAGCACCGCCGTGCGCGAGACGACCGCGCCTTGTTCACCCACCGGGGAGACGCAGCCAAAGGCCACATCATCGACCAACGACGTATCGAGCTCGTTCCGATCACGCAGCGCCTGCAGCACCTGCGTGGAGAGTTCCAGCGGGGTCACTTCATGCAGCGCACCATCGGCGCGCCCCTTGCCGCGCGCAGTGCGGACATGATCGAAAATATAGGCTTCTGTCATGGCATTCCTCATCCGGATGGGGCCGTGAATTCGGCGAATTCAGGCCAGTGATCAAGCAGTATCAGGCGGCAATTGCAAACGGCATCTGCGCAATCCAGCATGCCGTAGCGGCAGATTGTGTCAGCCGTAAGATGGTTTCCGCTTACGGAAACGGAAATGGGCATAATATGGCGCGAATCAAGCGTTGATTGCTGTTTCAAATGCCAGCAGGCGCTGTGCCTGCTCAAGATGGAGTAGCTCCACCATCTTTCCCTTTACGGAAATCACCCCCTTGCCCGCATTGGCCGGGTCCGCAAAAGCGGCCACCACTTCGCGGGCCTGCTCCACTTCCTCCGGATCAGGGGCGAAAATGCGGTTGGTGATCTCCAGCTGCGCCGGGTGGATCAGTGTCTTCCCTTCAAAGCCCAGCATCCGCCCTTGCCGACATTCCGCTTCCAGCCCGGCCTGATCGCGGAAATCGTTGAATACGCCATCAAGCGGGACCAGCCCATAGGCGCGCGCAGCAGTGACGACCATGCTCATGGCATAGGCAAAAGCGTCGCGGCCCGGTGTTTTTTGCGCGAGCATATCCTTGGCCAGATCATTTGGCCCCAGCACAAAACCGGCCAGCCGGGTCGTTGCCCCCATGGCCGCGATAGCGGGCAGGTTGAGGATCGCCAGCGGGCTTTCGATCATTACCCATAGCGGCAATTCCGCTTTGGCGCCCGCCGCCCCCAACGCATCATCCAGCGCGGCGATCATCGCGGGGGTTTCGACCTTGGGCAAGAGCACACCGTCCGGCCCGGCGGCCACTGCAGCGGCAATATCCTGTGCGCCCCAATCCGTATCCAGCCCGTTGCAGCGCACCACCACTTCGCGTGCACCATAGCCGCCGCCCTGCACAGCGGCGCATACTGCCGCACGTGCATCCTCCTTGGCCTCGGGAGCGACCGAATCCTCAAGGTCGAAAATGACCATGTCGGCGGACAGGCTCTTCGCCTTTTCCAGCGCGCGGGCATTGGCACCGGGCATGAACAGGCAGGAACGGCGGGGGCGCAAGGCTGGTGTCATTGCTAGAGCTTAGCGACCTGCACCAGAACGGGAAAGAGCCGACCTGCTTGTGCAGGTCAGCTCTCCCCTCTCCAGCTGCATGTAGCGCGACTACGCCAACTGGTTGCCTGCTTTTCTCAGGCAGCAAACTGATTCATGGTGTTATCCTTGCCGCCCGCCTTCAGTGCGGCTTCACCGGCGAAATATTCCTTGTGATCATCGCCAATGTCGCTGCCCGCCATGTTCTGGTGCTTCACGCAAGCAATGCCCTGGCGGATTTCTTCACGCTGGACGTTGAGAACATAGCCCAGCATGCCTTCCTCACCGAAGTAGCGCTTGGCGAGGTTATCCGTGCTCAGCGCTGCTGTGTGATAGGTCGGCAGAGTGATCAGGTGATGGAAGATGCCAGCTTCGCGGGCTGCATCAGCCTGGAAGGTGCGGATGCGTTCGTCAGCTTCGATGGCCAGATCGCTGCCATCGTAATCGATGCTCATCAGCTTTGCCCGGTCATAGGCGGACATATCCTTGCCTTCGGCTTCCCAGATATCGAAGACCTGCTGACGGAAATTAAGCGTCCAGTTGAAGCTGGGCGAGT
>JAGREF010000270.1 GCA_020446665.1 Sphingomonadaceae bacterium | reverse complement strand
CGCAGAAGAAAAACCCCGATGCGGCAGAGCTGGTGCGCGGCCATGCCGGGCGGATCAGTGGCTGCCTCGCCGGGCTGATGATGACGATGAAGGGCCTCCCCCTCGCCTATTCCAAGGATATGCAGGACGACAAGCCGCCGGTGTTTGAAGCCGCCAGCCTGCTCGCTTTGTCCATCGCGGCAATGACCGGCATGGTGGCAGACAGCACTTTCCGCACGGACCGGATGCGGCAGGCGGCGGAACTGGGCTATGCCACCGCGACCGATCTGGCCGACTGGCTGGTGCGCGAGGCGGACATTCCCTTCCGCGAGGCGCACCACATTACCGGCGCGGCAGTGAAGCTGGCGGAGAGCGAAGGCAAGGCGCTGGACGAGCTGACCATGGACCAGCTCAAGGCCATCGACCCGCGCGTGGACGAACGCGTCTATGCTGCGCTGTCGGTGGAAGCGTCCGTCGCCGCGCGCGCAAGCCATGGCGGGACCGCGCCGGATCAGGTAAAGCAGCGTGTAGCCGAGGCCAAGCAAGCCCTCGGTATGGAGGATTGATGCTAGCTGTCCGCACCCCAACCCGATTGCTGGTGACGCTTGGCGCGGCCGCGCTGCTGGCGAGCTGCGGCGCCCGCACGGAGCTGGAACCTGCGCCCGGGCAGAGCCTCCCGCCGCCCCCCTATGGCGCGGAAGTGCAGCCAGTGGCTGATGAATTGCTCGAGCTGCCGACGCAGGCCGCACCTGAACGCAATGTGGAACTGCGCCGCCGCTCGGAAGAGCGTGAGGACGACCCCTTCGATCTCCCGCCGGAAGACGGAAAAGACTGAATAATGGACCATTTTTACCTCGTTGACGGCGTGATGCACGCCGAGAGCGTCCCGCTGCCCACCATTGCAGAAGCGGTGGGCACGCCGGTGTATGTATATTCCCGCGCCACGCTGGAGCGCCATGCGCAGGTGTTCAAGGCAGCCCTGAGCGGGCTGGACAATCCACTGGTGGCCTTTGCCGTCAAATCGAACCCTAATCTGGCCGTGCTCAAGGTGCTGCAGCAGCAGGGCTTTGGCGCGGATGTCGTTTCCGGTGGGGAACTGGTGCGCGCGCTCGCAGCAGGCATGGCCCCTAACGACATCGTTTTCTCCGGCGTGGGCAAAACCCGTGCGGAGCTTGAGCTGGGCCTCGACAAGGGGATTGGCCAGTTCAACATCGAATCGCGCGAAGAAGGGCAGGAACTGGCCGCCCTGGCGGCGTCACGCGGAGAGATTGCGCAAGCGGTGCTGCGGGTGAACCCCGATGTCGATGCGAAGACGCATGAGAAAATCTCCACCGGCAAGGCGGAGAACAAATTTGGCGTCCCGCTGATCCGCGCGCGCGAGGTCTATGCTGAACTGGCAGGCCTGCCGGGCATGAATTTGCGCGGTGTGGCGATCCATATTGGCAGCCAGCTGCTCGATCTGGAGCCGCTTGAAACCGCCTTTGCCAAGGTTGGCAAGCTGATCGCGGATCTGCGCGCGGCAGGCCACACGATCACTCATGTCGATCTGGGTGGCGGACTGGGCGTGCCCTATCGCGCCGACGAAAACCCGCCCAGCCCGGCAGAATATGGCGCGATGGTAGAACGCGCGACCAAGGGGTGGGATGTCCGCCTCGCCTTCGAACCGGGCCGGGTCATTGCTGGCAACGCCGGCATCCTGCTGACCCGCGTCGTGCGGGTGAAGCGCGGCGGCAATGGCGCGCCTTTCGTGATCGTCGATGCCGCGATGAATGACCTCGCCCGCCCGGCGCTCTACGGCGCATGGCACGATTTCGAAGCGGTCCAGCCCAATGGCCAGCGCATGACCGCCAACATTGTCGGCCCGATCTGCGAAACCGGTGATACATTTGCGAAAGACCGCGAATGCGACGCGCTGGTTTCTGGCGATCTGGCAGTGTTCCGCACCGCCGGTGCCTATGGCGCGACCATGGCCAGCAGCTACAACTCGCGCGGTTTCGTGGCCGAAGTGATGGTGGATGGCGACAAATGGGCGGTAGTGGCCGACCGTATCGCCGCCAGCGCCATCATGGACGCAGAACGCGTGCCGGACTGGCTCTGACGCCATGCAGTCGCTGCCGCTGTTCCATCGCATCAAGGGCCAGCCGGTGCTGGTGCTGGGCGATGGGGACGCGGCGGAGGCCAAGGCCCGGCTGGTCGAACGCGCAGGCGGCAAGATCATCCGCGACATGCAGGAAGCCATCGATACCGGCGTGCGGCTGGCCTTTGTTGCGTATGAGGATGCCAAAGCAGCGGAAGTTGCCGCGATCAATCTGCGCTGCGCCGGGCTGCTGGTGAATGTCGTGGACCGGCCCGATCTGTGCGATTTCACCACCCCCAGCATTCTCGATCGTGACCCGGTGCTGGTGGCAGTGGGCACTGGTGGTGCTTCTGCGGGGCTGGCCAAGCATGTAAGGCTGCGGCTGGAGGCGGCGCTGCCGCAGACGCTTGGCGCGCTGGCGAGCAAACTGTTCGCCAAGCGCGACGCGCTGCGGGCGCGCTATCCCGATGGCGCAGACCGGCGACGCGCGCTGGACAATGCGCTGAAAGAAGGCGGCGCGCTGGATGTGCTCGACGCAGGGTCGGCAGAACGGGTGGAAAGCTGGCTGGAAACACCCGAAGTCGGCACGGAAACACAGACCCACGCCATCACGCTGACCAGCGACGATCCAGACGACCTGACCCTGCGCCAGGCGCGCCTGCTGGGCATGGCTGACGTGGTCGTGCATGATGCGGATGTGCCCGAAACCATCCTGTGCCGCGCACGGGCGGATGCGGTGCGGGTGGTGTCCTCCGCTTCCTCTGCAAATCTCTCAGGACTGACCGTGATCTTGCGGCGCAAATAGCGCGGCCCTCTCACACCACCCGTTCAACCTCTGCCCCGATCTCCGCGAAATAGCGGGCCATGGCGTCGGCGGCTTTGTCTGAGAGTGCGATGAAGGCGCGGCGGCGGTCAGTTTCGTCTTCCACCCGCTCAAGCAGGCCCGCCTCGGTCATTTGGGAAATCCAGCGCAGCGCCGTGGTCGGCGGCACACCGCTGGCAATACAGAGCGAGGTGACGGACACACGCTTGCGCTCCACCCGTGCAGCAGTGAGATCGAGCAGAATGTCCCATGCCGGATCGGCGAACAATTCGCCATCGAAGAAGCGCGCGCGCGCCTGACGCTGGCGGATGATTTGCCGCACCAGCCGCGCATCGGGCAAGGGCGGGCGCGGCTTGCGCGCCAGGCTGTCGCTCGCGTCACCTTCCGGGCCGCGAAAGGCGGGATTGGGGCTGCCGAAACGGAAGGCGCTGCCCTGCCCCTCCGCACTGCCAGACAGACGCTCCAGCCGCTGTGCAATCTCCCCAACCTGCTCGGTCAGCCGCAGCAGCGTCAGCCGGTCATCCTCGTTGAGTTCGCGCAGGCGCATGGTCGGCATTCTGGCCAAGACGCGGCCCAGCGCAATTACGCGTTCGGCCCTAGTAGGATCGACAAGGATCTGCGGGCGTGACTGATCGAGACAGCCAAACACATCATCCAGCGCCTCCACCGAGGTAGAGACCACCAATTGCGCGCCCGACCGGGAAATCCGCATGTCCAGCCGCGCCAAAGCCGCCATCGCCGCCCCGTCCAGCTGCGGGCAATCGAGCAGCACCAGATCACCCAGCGGGCACAGGTCCGGGCCGTTCACCAGCGCATCCAGCGCGCCGGTTTGTCCGAGCCGGAAGCCGGCAGCGCCTGCATCCTCGCACATCTGCTCTCGCAGGTGGGGACGGTCGGCAAAGATGGAGACGGTGAGCGGCAATCCTGCCGCATCATTTGCCGGTGCATATGCGAAATCTGCCTGCGCCATGTTCCGACTCCCTGCTCGAACGCGAACAGGAATAGAACAAATGAGGATCAGGTCAAGATTTTGTTTACCATCACGGCGTGATCTCGATTGGCGTGCCATCGGGCACGGCGGCCCATAATTCCTCTATCTCGTCATTGGAGACAGCAATGCAGCCATCGGTCCAGTCACCGGGGATGCGCCCGGCGGGCAAGCCATTGGGCTGGCCGTGGATGAAAATATCCCCGCCCGGTGACAGCCCCTGCCCCTCGGCAAAGGCGCGATCCCGGGCATTGGGATAGGATATGCGCAGACTGAGGTGATAGGCGCTGTCGGGGTTGCGCGTATCGATGACATAGCGGCCCTCTGGCGTGCGTTCATCCCCTTCGAAGCGTTTGTGCCCCTCTGGCGAGTCACCCAGCGCGATGCCGCTAAAGGTGCGGATGGCCCGCCCACTGCGGTAAACGGTCAGCGTGCGGTCCGATTTGTCGACAGCGATGAAATCCACTATGCCCAGCGGCTCTGGCTCTGGCGCACGCTCCACCGGCGCACAGGCGGCGAGGAACAGGAACAGGAGCAAGGCGAGTTGGCGCATGACGGGGAAGATAGCGCGAGGGAGAGCCGAAAGCGATGGAAACCCTCCCCCACACAAATCAATCAATCCGCAAAGGGATCGCGCACCAGGATCGTATCCTCACGCTCCGGGCTGGTCGAAACGCTCGCCACCGGGCAATCGATCAGTTCCTCGATCCGGCGGATATA
>JAGREF010000269.1 GCA_020446665.1 Sphingomonadaceae bacterium | reverse complement strand
TGCCGAGCGCGATGCTCGTTCGGTCGCTCAACCCGCGTTCAACGCCCACCCCCCAGCGCCAATGGCCGCCATCTGTCGAGCTGGGTTGCCCCAGTTCGATCAGATCGCGATTTTCCTGGACGATTCCGCCCCAGTAGTGCGTCTGGCCCGGCTCTATCGCGCTGGCACCGACCGGCACACTCTCACGCACGCGCCGGATCTGACCCTGCGGCCCGTAAAGGATGACCTCAAAGTCATTCGCGCCAAAATAGAGCGCCAGGTCGAGGAATTCATAGCGCCCATTGCCCGATTCGGACTGGAACGCGATCAGTTGGCCGTTGCGATAGAGCTCCGCATCCCAGCCCGTCGGCAAGGGTCCGCGAAGCTCCGTAGAGGAGAAGCGCGAGGGCCGGTTAAGAGGGCGGTTGGTAATATAGGCCCCTCGGCCGACCACCGACCTGGTCGTCAGCTGGCTGGCGTCCGTCTGAATGTCGCCAATGGCAACGCTGGTCGCCTTGAGCGGGCCCAGCAAGGAGCCGTCGGGATCATTGCGATAGGCCGTAAATCGCAGCGAACTGGGCACACCCTTGGAATCCGATGCAACGCGCGCCGTGTAGCTTGCGCCTGCAACTTCTCCGGCAATGAAGGCGTCATATTTGATCGAACGGCGATCTGCGCCGTTGCCGCCGGAATAGGTAGCACGCACATTCATATCGACCGAGGGCGTGCGCCACATCTTGTACTCCGCATCCGCGCGCGGATATTGAGTCAGGTCGAAAGCCTGTTTCTTCGGTCGAAGTCGCGCGGCGCGACTTCTGCGTTCAATCGCTTCAATGAAAGGCAGTTTGGCCTTCTCATCAAGGCGGATCGAAGCATCGAACAGGTCCGCGCGCATATCGACGCCGAACCAGCGAGACAGAGCCTTGAGATCGACGCACCACCCCTCCGGCGTGTCGTAAATCTCGCCAGACAGGGGCGCCTTGCCCGTGTTCACGTTTTGTACCGTATTAGCTTCGCGGTCAATCGTGAATTGCTGGTCCTCCGAGAACAACCAGCCGGTTGCGCGGCGCGACTTCTTGTCAAGTCGCACCGGCAAGTCGAGTGACTGTATGACGTCCGCGAGATCCAGACATACACCTTTATCTGTCTGATAACCGCGGACTTCTTCCGTCATCCGGTATTTGCCGAGAGTGAACTGGAGAAGCAGGAAATCGTCATCATTGGCCTCCCATGCCGATTGGGCATGGGTAACAGGCGCACCAACAACGCCGAACGCCGCCGCAATCGCTGCGGCGGCGCCCAATTTGCGTATGTTGCGCCAGGCCATGTCAGGAGTTCCGGCTGATGCCGTCCCGCTCTGCTCAGCCGAGATCCGTGTCGATCGCGGCGATCAGGGCACTGCCGGCAGCGGGCATTTCGCGATATTCAAACCGCAGCGGCCCTCTCAGGCTGGCCGCCTGTTCCGCAGACAGCGGAAGCATGAAGTCACGCCCGTCAATTTCGGGATAGATGGCAAGGCCAGCGATGGAATAGAGCAATTGGCCGCCATTCTGGCTCAGCACGCGCAATTCGCCATAGGTAGAGCTTTCGCCCTGGCGATTGATACGCACAGCGAGGCGCGGGCCATTGCTGGTTTGCACAATGCGAGGCTGCTCCAGCGCCGCTTGCGCTTCGATTCTGCCATTACGGACCATGATCGGGATCGTTACGCCATAGATTGGCGTAATACGGACGCTCAGCCCCTCTGCTTCACCGGCCGTTTCAGTGGCTTCGCGCGGCTTCGGGATCGCGCGGAAGGACATATGCACCCGATATTCTCCATCGGGGAGATCGGCACCGGGACGCGCAGCAACGCGCACAGCCTGAGGCTGGCCGGGCGGCAAGGTGATGCGGCGCGGCGCATAGCGAATCATCTCCAGCGCGGCCTTTTCCTTGTCATTTGCTTCGGCCAGCTCGACATCTTCGAGATTGCCATCGGGTGACATCCGCCGCAGTTCCAGACCGATGCGATAGGTTGCTTCTTCCTGGCCAATATTGCTCAGGATCACTTCCGTGCCGCGATTACCATCCAGGATCACGCGTGTGGGTGCGACCAGCAAATCACCTTGTGCAGAAGCAGGCGTGGTGATTACCGCGGCGGCCACAACGGCTCCGGCCCCGGCGATAGCAAGCATGATGCGACGCATATTATAGCTGATATCAGACAACACTGGAGAGTTTCCCTCACTCTGGCCCCGCATTAGGGGCAATTGCGGATTTCACTCTCAAACCTTAGGTAAACAGGGTTAAGATGGCGTAAACCACGGGTCTGGCGCAGGACGCAAAAGGGGGGCCGCATCACAAAGGATGCAGCCCCCCTGTTTTTCGCCTTGCCTTCAAGCAGGCAAGAAAGCTGGATCAGCTATATTCGACCAGAATGAAGAGGTCGGTGGTGTTTTCATACACACCTTCGACTTCCGAACCGTCGAGATTGGCGGTTGCGCCGATGCCGAAGGATGCCGAGCCATTGCCCGAACCATCATCGACGAGATCGACAGTGTAATAGAATGCGCCAGTCGGTACACCGAAAGCATCGAGAACGTCGTTCTGCGTCGCAGTGGTTTCCAGACCGCTCAGTTCGATCTTGTCAGCAGCGACAAAGCCCGTGCCCGGATCAACAGCGCCCACGCGGATCAGTTCAATCGGGCCTGCCGGCATGTCAAAGCGCACTTCCTTGCCGATCGAACCGTCAGTGACGGAGAATTCAGCCGGCGAAGTCGTGCTGTAGCAGGTCAGGCCGCCCGTGCAGGACGTGGCAGTCACACCGTCAGAATTCACGACAACCGTACCGGCGCCTGCAACAACGATCTTGCCGAAGTCGAGATCCGTATCCTTCTGGAAAACCAGCGGCTTCACGATTTCTGCAGTTGCAGTTGCAGTTGCAGACTGTGCGTAGGCAGCCGGGCCCATGGCAACGGCGGCAGCGATAACGGCGCCAGCAGCGCCCATACGAAACTTATTGATCATCTTGGTCCTGGTCCCTTCCAAGAGTTTGTACCTGAGCGGGAAACCCAACTCAGGTCCCGCGGAACAAGGTTTCTGCCCCTGTTCGTGGAGCCTATGTACAAACCCGGAGTTCAGGGTTTACTTGCAGGTATGGTTAACAGGACTGCGTATTTTGTTAACGCGGCGCCATAAGAAATCAATAGTTTCAATGGGTTAGATGTCGCCGCCCGTCAGCCTCTGGCAAATAAGGTCCAATTGGTCGAGGGTCCGGTAACGGATTGTGACCTCTCCCGAACGCGGATCGGCATCGGATTTAATCCGCACCTGCAGGCCGAGAAACTCCTCCAGATGCGCTTGCACGGCTGCAATATCAGCATCTTCTGCCGGTTGCCGGGCACTGCGCGCGGTCTTGCGCGGGGCCGGAGCGGCTCCTGCCCTCGCCAGCTTTTCCACTTCGCGCACAGACAGCTTTTGCTTCACCGCGCGATCCGCGATCTCCACCGCGGCGTCATGCCCGATCAGCGCGCGTGCATGACCCATGGAGAGCTCGCCACGCTCGACATGGTCCAGCACAGCATCGGGCAAGGCGAGCAAGCGCTGGAAATTTGCGACATGGCTGCGCGATTTGTCGACCATTTTGGCGATTTCAGCCTGAGTCAGGCCTTCCTCTTCCGACAGGCGGTGATAGGCGCGGGCTTCTTCCACGGGGTTGAGGTCTTCGCGCTGGATATTCTCGATCAGTGCCAGCGCCATCACTTCGCGCTCGCTCAGATCGCGAATCAGGGCCGGGATTTCATGCAGGCGCGCCTTTTGCGCAGCGCGCCAGCGGCGTTCACCGGCGACAAGCTGGTAACGCCCATTGGCCAATGGCCGCACAATTACGGGTTGAATCACCCCGCGCTGCTCGATCGAAGCGGCCAGCTCTGCCAGCGCTTCTTCGTCGAAATATCTACGCGGCTGACCGGGGAGTGGCTCAATCGAGGCAACCGAAAGCTGCGCGAGGCCACCCTTGGGTGCGCTGCTCGCACTGGGATCGCCGACTTCAGCATTCATATCGCTAATGGCTGGGCCGTCGCGGCGGACGAGCGGCTCTTCCCGGCGTGTTTCCCCCAAGAGAGCGCCCAACCCTTTGCCGAGTTTCTTCTTTTTATCCGCCTGGCCGCGCGCAGGGACGGAGAAACGTATCGGGTCGGTGGTGTCGCTCATGCGGCTTTCCTCTTTTCGGGCAGGCGTCCGATCAATTCGCGAGCCAGCGCGATATAGGCGCGGCTGCCGGGGCATTGGTGATCATAGACCAGCGCCGGCATGCCATGGCTGGGAGCCTCGGACAGGCGGACATTGCGGGGAATGACGGATTCGAAGACCAGATTGCCCAGACAGTCGCGGACATCTTCGGAAACCTGATCAGTCAGTCGATTGCGACGATCAAACATGGTCAGGACAATGCCTATAATGCCCAGATCGGGGTTGAAGCGCTGCTGCACCCGCTCAACGGTCTGCAAAAGCTGGCTCAGCCCCTCCAGCGCAAAGAATTCGCATTGCAGCGGCACCAGCAATCTATTGGCTGCACCAAGCGCATTAAGCGTCAGCAGGCCCAGTGAAGGCGGGCAGTCGATAAAGCACACATCATAGCCCGACTGCCCATCCAGTGCATCGCGCAGGCGACTTGTGCGGTCCTCCACCGAAACCAGTTCAACTTCGGCCCCGCTCAAATCGACAGTGGCAGGCACGACATCCAGTCCGGGAATCTCCGTAGGCTGGGCGCATTCGGCAATGCTTGCGCCATTTACGAGCAAATCATAGCTGGAATTCTCGCGCGCAT
>JAGREF010000268.1 GCA_020446665.1 Sphingomonadaceae bacterium | reverse complement strand
CCGCGCGCGCATAGTAACAGCTGCAGCCAGTATTGCCACCCGGTGCCGGGTCAGGCTTGCCGCTTGATGCGGATCAACGACAGCCGGCGCGTGCAGGCGCATATGCGCGGGCTGGTCTACGGGCAGGAGACGATCAAATCCGCGCGGGGTTTCCAGGCCGGGCGCGGCGTCAAGGTGATGGAAGGCGAGACCGGGCAGTTCAGCCTGAGCTATGACAGTTCCGGCGCGTTTGAACTCAATGAAACCGGAACCTCACCCAAATTCGCGATCGTCGCGGAAGTCGCCGCACCCAATGCCTATGAAATCAAGGGTGTGGACTTCGATGACCCACTGGACAAGCTCTTCCGCGAGCCTTCTGCTGAACGGTTGGCGAGCTTGCGGGCCGCCCAGATCGATCACTGACCAGAGGCGCCGGGCATGAACACCTCAAATTCCCGGTAGTCGATATAGGTGGCATATTTTGCCACCGCAGCCACTGCCTTGGGATCAGAGAGCAACTCCTGCATCGCGATCCTGCCTAGCGCTTCCCCTGCTGTCCGCGCCCCGGCTCCGTCGCGTGCCAGCAACAACGGCCTGGCCTCTTCCAGGCAATCTTTGGTCATGAGCCGCGTGAACAGCCGTGCCATCGCCCGGTCTATTTCCTCTTTCTTGGCTGGTTCGACATGTGCGACGTCAGCGACCTGCGGGGCACTGGCCATGGCGGCCAGAATCCAACGGGCAGAGAGGATTCGGTCCTCTCCGGTGGTTTTGCTCACCAGGCAGTTACCCAGCCGCTCAGCATTGCTCTGGCTTGAGGCCGTTTGGGCCGCTGCGGGCGTAGCAGCGCCGAGGCCAAGGCAAATAAGGGTCATCGACAAATAACGCATGGGCAAGTCTCCCCTTCAAGGCAGCAACAGGCTGGAATCGCCGTAGCTGTAGAAACGATATTCCTCAGCGATAGCATGGGCATAGGCAGCCTGCATCCGGTCCAGTCCCATCATCGCACTCACCAGCATGAATAGGGTGGATTTCGGTAGGTGGAAATTGGTCATAAGACCGTCAACCGCGCGGAAGCGATAGCCGGGGGTGATGAAAATCGCCGTATCGCCTTCAAACGGGCGGATAATGCCATCTTCCCCGGCCGCGCTTTCCAGCAGGCGCAGGCTGGTCGTGCCTACCGGGATTACACGGTGTCCAGCCCGGCGCGCGGCGTTGAGCCGATCGGCCGTGGCCGCGTCGATCCGCCCCCATTCGGCGTGCATCTGGTGCTCGGTGGTATCCTCTGCCTTGACCGGCAGGAAAGTACCTGCGCCAACATGCAGGGTCAGCGTTTCGCGGACGATGCCGGCAGAATCCAGCGCAGCCACCAGTTCGTGCGTGAAATGGAGCGAAGCCGTGGGGGCCGCAACCGCACCATCCTTCTGCGCAAACATAGTCTGGTAATCTTCACGATCCCGCTCATCGGTGCCCCGCTTGCCCGCAATATATGGCGGCAGGGGCATGGTTCCGGCCCGTTCGAGCAGGACCTCAACCGGTTCCTCACCATGGAAGGCGAGTGTCCAGCTGCCATCTGCGGCACGAGCCTCTGCCGTGGCCATTACACCCGCGGGGAATTCCACCAGATCGCCTTCGCGCAGGCGCTTCGCATTCTTCACAAAGGCCTGCCAACGGCGCAGGTCGATCCGCTTGTGCAGCGTCGCACCGATCTTCGCATCGCCCCGGCGCCCTTCGAGCTGGGCGGGGATCACGCGCGTATCGTTGAAGACCAGCACATCGCCGGGAGACAGCAAGCCTGGCAAGTCGCGAACAGTAGCATCGCGAAAGGGTGCTGTCGCTCCGTCGGCCACCAGCATCCGCGCTGCATCACGTGGCCGGGCAGGACGCAGGGCTATCCGCTCTGGCGGGAGCTCGAAATCGAACAGTTCAACACGCATGCGCTTGCCCTACAGGGCTAACCAAAGGCAGCAAGCCCTAGTTGCTGAGCGGGGCGTTCAGCATGTCGAGAGTGACTTCCTGCTTCGGCGCTGGTGCCTGCATCGCGGGCACTGGCTTATTGTCCGAAGCGATGGACGCCTGGACAATCCGTGTCGGGTTTGCAGGCGGTTCGCCGCGCTGGATCGTGTCCACAGCATCCATTCCCGAAATTACGCGGCCAAAATTGGTGTAGCGCTTGTCGAGGCTGAAACGCGGGTAGAAAACGATGAAGAACTGGCTGTTCGCGCTGTCTTCCGACTGGGCGCGCGCCATGGCGACGCTACCGCGCACATGAGGCAGACGGTTGAACTCTTCCTTCAGGTCCGGCAATTGCGAGCCACCGGTCCCGGTGCCGGTCGGGTCACCGGTTTGCGCCATGAAACCATCAATCACACGATGGAAAATCACCCCGTCATAGAAGCCTTCCCGGGTCAACGTCTTGATCCGTTCGACATGGTTAGGTGCCCAGTCCGGCATCAAACGGATGGCTACCCGCTTGCCATTGGACAGATCAAGCAGAAGGATATTCTCGCGATCCTCTGCTACATTGTAATTGACCTTGGCAGGTTCCGGCCGGGCAGCCGGGGCTGGCTCCTTCGCCTTCTTGGCAGAGGCAGCAACCGGGGTCAGGGCCAGGGCAGCAAGGGCACTGGCAGCAATCAGGCGTTTGAACATCGAATTTCCGTCATTTCACAAAATATGCCGACCATCTAGCCGGGGCGGTCTGTCCGT
Organism: Sphingomonadaceae bacterium; assembly: GCA_020446665.1. Taxonomy (GTDB): domain Bacteria; phylum Pseudomonadota; class Alphaproteobacteria; order Sphingomonadales; family Sphingomonadaceae; genus JACXVD01. Next base: position 3,436 of record JAGREF010000268.1, on the reverse strand, counting down.
TCAATGAATGATCGGTGCAGCCATGTGGAAGGTGAGATCAGTAGTCACCGCGGCGGCCCAGTTTCTCGACTCTGCTATTGACCTGCTCGCGCACGGTGGGGCTGACAAAAGGTGCTATTTCGCCGCCGAACATGGCGATTTCCTTGACCAGCTTGGAGGCGATGGGCTGGAGCGAGACGTCTGCCATCAGGAAGATCGTGTCGATATTCTCGTTCAGCTGCTGGTTCATCCCCGCCATCTGATATTCATATTCAAAATCTGCGACCGCCCGCAGGCCGCGGACAATCACGCTGGCCCCCATCTTTTCGGCCCAATGCATCAACAACGCGTTGAAGCCGACCACTTCGACATTCTCGATCCCCATGGTCGCCACTTCTTCGCGAACCATCGTTATCCGCTCTTCCGGGCTGAACATCGGGTTCTTGCTGGGATTGGTGGTGACGCCGATAATCAGCTTGTCCACAAGCTTGCTCCCCCGGCGGATAATATCCGCATGGCCAAGCGTGATCGGATCGAAAGTTCCGGGATAGATGCCGATGCGTTGGGTGCTGCTCATGACAATTATCTGTCCCTCTCCACAATAAATCGTGCCAGCGCACGCAGCAGATTTGCTTCGCTGCCATGCGTGCCCAGATGGCCAATGGCCTGATCAACCAGCGCATGGGCCTGTTCCCGCGCCTTGTCAGCCCCCATCAGGCTGACAAAGGTCTGTTTGCCCTGCCCTTCATCCTTGCGCAGCGCCTTGCCCGCCTTGGCTTCGTCGCCTTCATGGTCGAGCAGATCGTCGGCAATCTGAAAGGCAAGGCCAATGTCGCGGGCATAAGCGCGCAAATGCCCCCGCCCTTCCGGAGCGATCCGCCCCAGAATAGCGCCCATCTCCACCGATGCCGCCAGCAATGCGCCGGTCTTCAGCTGTTGCAGGCGGGTGATGGTGTGGAGATCGTAATCCTGTTCCTCGGCAACGATATCCATCATCTGCCCGCCCGCCATGCCATCCTTGCCGCTGGCCGTGGCAAGCGTCTGGATCAGTTCGGTCCGGACAAAGGGATCACCGCTGGTCGCCGGATCGGCAAGAATTTCAAACGCCAGTGCATGCAGGCAATCACCGGCCAGCACGGCAGTCGCATCATCGAACTGCTTGTGCACGGTGGGTTTGCCATGCCGCATATCGTCATCATCCATGCAGGGCAGATCATCATGGATCAGCGAATAGACATGGATTGCCTCCACCGCGCAGCCTGCGCGCACTGCGGCATCGCGATCAACTCCGTAAAGCTCTGCCGTGGCCGCAACCAGCAAGGGCCGCACACGCTTGCCCCCGCCAATCGCGGCATAGCGCATGGCCTCTACCAATCGTGCCCGCGTATCGCCGGGCATGGGCAGAAAGGCATCAAAGGCAGCGTCGATTTCACGCTGGATGTGCCCAAGCGCATCGGCAAGCAGGTTTGAATTGGTGCCAACCAGTTCCATGTCAGCTGGCCGGGTCAAATGGCTGGGTCGATTGCGCCGATCCATCCGGCCCTTGCACGATCTTGTCGATCCGCGCCTGCGCGGCATCAAGCCGCGCCTGACAATGCGCGCGCAATTGCTCACCCCGCTCATAGAGCGAGATCGAATCATCGAGCGGCACTTCGCCACTTTCCAGCTTGCGAACCACCTCTTCCAAGGCGCGCAGCGCGTCTTCGAAGCTTAATTGCGAAATGTCGGAACCACCTTCACTCATGAGCGTCAGCATTGACGGTCCCGCTCGCCGTGGTCAAGCTATGCCAGTTGGGGAGCGTGCATCATGAAGTGGATTATCGCCTATATTGCGACGGCTGTGAGCTTTGGCGTGCTCGACGCGCTGTGGCTGCGCTGGGCCGGCCCGAAATTCTATCGCCCGGCTATCGGGGAACTACTGGCCGATTCCTTTCGCGGTGCACCCGCGGCGGTGTTCTATCTGATGTATATTGCCGGGATCGTGTGGTTCGCCGTCCGCCCCGGCATTGCAGGCGGGATTGGTCAGGCGACGCTGAATGGCGCGCTGCTGGGGGCGCTGTGCTATGCAACATATGATCTGACCAATCAGGCGACGATGAAGGTCTGGCCGGTCCATGTGACACTGGTGGACATTGTTTGGGGCACCTTTGCCACGGCCGTTGCAGCGACTATAGCGTGCTGGGTCGCAACAAGGATTTCCTGAATGTTCATAGGCCATTGGGCACCCGCACTCGTCGCCAGCGCGCATCCCAAGGCGCCTAAATTGTGGGTTCTGTTTGTCGGCGCACAGTTGGTCGATTTTGCCTTCTTCGCCTTCGTCCTGCTCGGCGTCGAGCATATGCGGATTGTCCCCGGCATCACCAAAATGGTCCCGTTTGACCTTTATCACATGCCCTGGACACATAGCTTGCTAGGCACGATTGGCTGGGCGGCCATCCTTGCCGCGCTGGTCTGGCTGGCGCTGAAAAACCGCATCGCTGCGCTGCTTGCCGCCGGTGTGGTTGTGTCGCACTGGCTGCTGGACCTGCTCGTGCATCGCCCGGATCTCACTCTGGTGGGAACGCCGCCCAAACTCGGCCTGGGCCTGTGGGATCACCCATGGATCGCCATGCCGCTGGAACTGGGCATTATTCTTGCCGCGCTGGTCTATTACCAGCGCCGGGCAAAGGGGAAAATGCTGCCGCTGATTGTCCTGTCCGTGGTTCTGCTGGTGCTGCAACTGGTTAACTGGTTCGGAGAGCAGGCCAGCGAAATGAGCGCACAGGTCCCCATCACCGGGCTGGTGGCCTTTACAGTGGCGGTGCTCCTCGCATGGTGGCTGGGGACAAGGCGTGCAATCAGCCCAAGTCAGGGCTAGCGAAGCCGCGCACACGGAGCTAAGGGCGCGTCATGTCCGAGATTACGCCCGATGTCGTCGAGGCCCATGGCCTCAGTCCCGAAGAATATGACCGCGTTCTTCACGCATTGGGCCGTGAGCCCAATCTTGTCGAACTGGGCATCTTTTCCGTCATGTGGTCCGAGCATTGCTCCTACAAGAGCAGCCGCCTGCATCTGAAGAAGCTTCCGACCGAGGCACCCTGGGTCATTTGCGGCCCCGGCGAAAATGCCGGCGTGATCGACATTGGCGATGGTCAGGCGGCAATCTTCAAGATGGAGAGCCACAACCACCCCAGCTATATCGAACCCTATCAGGGCGCAGCTACGGGCGTTGGCGGTATCCTGCGCGATGTCTTCACCATGGGTGCACGGCCGGTCGCCAATGCCAATGCGCTGCGTTTCGGGCGGCCAGACCACCCCAAGATGCAGCACCTCGTGAAGGGTGTGGTCGCCGGGATTGGTGGCTACGGTAATTGCGTGGGCGTTCCCACCGTATGCGGCGAAACCAATTTCCATCCGGCCTATGATGGCAATATCCTCGTCAATGCGATGACGGTGGGCGTGGCCGATGCGGACAAGA
>JAGREF010000267.1 GCA_020446665.1 Sphingomonadaceae bacterium | reverse complement strand
GCCGAGATCCGGGCGCCACAGGGCACCCTGCCCGGCGTCAGCAGCTTCCAGCTGCACTTCGCCGACTTCGACATCGTCACCCCCGGCGACTTGCCGGACGTGCTGGTGGCGATGAACCCGGCCGCGCTGAAGGTGAACCTGCCGCATCTCAAGCCCACCGGGCTGGTGATCGTGGATACGGGCGAGTTCACGCAGCGCAATCTCGACAAGGCGCATTACAAGACCAACCCGCTGGAGGATGGCACGCTGGCGCCCTATGACGTGTTGGCCCTCAATATCTCCGAGATGACGCTGGAAGCGGTGAAGCCCTTCGGCCTCGGCAAGAAAGAGGCTCTGCGCTGCAAGAACATGTGGACGCTGGGGCTGGCCCTGTGGATGTTCGACCGCGACCGCAAGCCGCTGCATGATTGGCTGAAGGGCAAGTTCGCCAAGCTGCCGGAAATTGCCGACGCCAATATTGCTGCGCTCGATGCAGGCCATGCCTATGGCGAAACGGCGGAACTGGCCGGGCCCTTGCAGCAGGTCCACATGGACCCGGTGCCGACCAAGCCGGGTCTCTATCGCACGATTACCGGAGCGGAAGCGGTGGCGCTGGGGCTGGTTGCGGGGGCACGATTGCTGCGCCTGCCGATGTTCTTTGGCGGTTATCCGATCACGCCCGCCAGTGCGATCCTGCACCATCTGGCGCGGCTGAAGGAATTCAACGTCACCACCTTCCAGGCGGAAGACGAGATTGCCGCGATCTGTTCTGCCATTGGTGCCAGCTGGGCAGGTGGCCTGGGTGTCACCAGTTCTTCCGGCCCCGGCATTGCGCTGAAGGGTGAGGCAATGGGCCTTGCCATCATGACCGAGCTGCCGCTGGTGATCGTCAATTCGCAGCGCGGCGGCCCTTCCACCGGCCTGCCGACCAAGACCGAGCAGAGCGATCTCTATCAGGCTGTCTATGGCCGCAACGGCGACGCACCGATGCCAGTGATTGCCGCGCGCAGCCCCGGCGACGTGTTCGAATGCGCGATCGAGGCCTGCCGCATTGCGGTGGATTACATGACCCCGGTGATGCTGTTGACCGATGGCTATATCGCCAATGCCAGCGAGCCGTGGAAAGTGCCCGATCCGGCCAGTTTCGAGCGTGCCCCGGCGCAGTTCCTTTCGGAAAAGAACGCAACGGATGCAGACGGCAACCCGGTACTACTGCCCTATAAGCGGGACGAGAAAGGCGCACGCCCGTGGATCAAGCCCGGCACGCCCGGCCTGATGCACCGCATTGGCGGGATCGAGAAAGACGCGTTGACCGGCAATATCAGCTATGATGCAGCCAACCATCAGGTGATGACCGATGCCCGCCGCGATAAGGTGAACGGGGTTGCCGTGCCCGATCAGGAGATCGAAATCGGCGAAGCGGGCGGCAAGCTGGCGCTGGTCGGCTGGGGCAGCACCTTCGGCCCGATCCATCAGGCGGTGCGCCGTGCCCGCAGGAAGGGTCTGGATGTCAGCCACATCCATGTGCGCCATATCTGGCCACTGCCCGGCAATCTGGGCGAGCTCTTGAAGTCCTATGACGCTGTGCTGGTGCCGGAAATGAATGATGGCCAGTTCAAGACCGTGCTGCGCGATCAGTTCTTGGTCGATGCGCAGCCTGTTACCAAGACCACCGGCCAGCCGTTCACCATTGCCGAGCTGGAAGCCGCCATTGAGGAGGCGCTGTCATGAACGCACCAACCAAAATCGAAACCACCCTCAAGGACTGGGAAACCGATCAGGAGGTCCGCTGGTGCCCGGGGTGTGGTGACTATGCGATCCTGAAGGCAGTGCAGCGCACTTTGCCGCAGATCGGCGCAGACCCGGCCAATACGGTGTTCATCAGCGGGATCGGCTGTTCCAGCCGCTTCCCCTATTACATTGAAAGCTACGGCTTCCACACCATCCACGGCCGCGCGCCGACCTTTGCCACGGGGGCGAAGCTCGCCAATCCCGATCTTGATGTGTGGATCGTGACCGGTGACGGTGATGGCATGTCGATTGGTGGCAACCACACCATGCATCTGCTGCGCCGCAATCTCGATTGCCAGATCATGCTGTTCAACAA
>JAGREF010000266.1 GCA_020446665.1 Sphingomonadaceae bacterium | reverse complement strand
GCGCTGGAAATGGGCGGCAACAACCCGATTGTCGTAATCGACACCCCCAAGGTGAGCGATGCGGCGGTGTTGATTATCCAGTCCGCTTTTACCAGTGCCGGCCAGCGCTGCACCGCCGGGCGACGTCTGATTGTCCTCGACAGCATGTATGACGCTGTCATTGCCGAAGTGAAAACTCTTGCAGACCGGCTGATCTATGGGGAGCCCTTTGCAGAACCCGCGCCCTTTATGGGGCCGGTGATCGACAATGATTCGGCTGACCAGCTTACGGAAAGCTTCCTCTATTTGCTTTCCAATGGCGGCAAGGCGATCAAGCATATGGCCCGGCCCGATGACAATCTGCCGTTCATTTCGCCCGCCATTATCGACACCACCGCGATGAAGGACCGGCCCGATGTCGAATTGTTTGGCCCGCTGCTTCAAGTCATCAGGGTCAAGGATTTTGACGAAGCAATTGCCGAAGCCAATAACACACGCTTTGGCCTGTCCGCCTCGCTGATTGGCGGCAGCCCGCAAGACTATAACCGTTTCTGGGCGAATATCCGTGCCGGGATCATCAACTGGAACCGGCCAACCAATGGCGCATCGTCGAAAGCCCCCTTTGGCGGATTGGGCCTGTCCGGCAACCATCGTCCGGCAGCCTTCTACGCCGCTGATTATTGCGCCTATCCGGTGGCCAGCACGGAAATGGACCAGCCGCGTGCAAGCATCGGTGTGGGTTTGCGCGGCTAAGCACAAATCGGCGGATCAGCCTCCGCTTGTCACCAACTCAACTTCCGTCACGCCATTCTGGTGTCGGCGGGCATAGATGACATAAGCGGCGGACCCTTTTGTCCCGCTCAACACATTGTCGCCTTCCTGTTTGACATGCTCCACGGAATAGCCGCCCGTGCTGGCGCGGGTATTGTAGAAGGCGAGCACATCATTCAACGGGACCGGCGTGAGGAAATTCACGACCCGCAGGGAGCAATTGCCTTCATCCGTACCGGCGGCCTCTTGCGTGGAGCCGCGCGGATAGACCGGCAATGCGTCTGGAAGCTTCGCCGCCCATGCTGCTGAATACTGGACTTTTTCCGCACAATTGGCACCATCGGGAGCCACCATGGCACGTGCAGCAGCAGTGAGCGCAGCCGTCGGTTCAGCTCCACCCTCAACTTCGGTAGCAGCAGGCGGAGCCGCCATCTTGGCCAGACCGCCGACCAGCGCCGCAGCCTCATCGCGGGCCGCTGCCATCGCCTCTGGCGTCGCATTTTCCGGCGGCAGGACAGCTGAGCTGCCACCTGTGAGTGCTGCATTGCCTTCATTCTGGTTGGCAAGGTCCGGATCAACCATGAGCTGATCGTTCAGCGCAGCGGTCGCAGCCGGGTCTTCCTCGGCCATCGGATCGCCTTCTTCCGGTGCGCCGCCACAGGCAGAGACCAGCAATACCGGGACCAGCGCAATCGTGGCGAGAAGTGGCAAGCGGATTTCGGAAAAACGAGACTGCATCATGGCGATCCCTCTCTGATCTGGTGGCATTTGCTCCACAACTCTCCCCGCGCGGTTAACGAGCTATGACCTGATTTGGTTAATAAACGCCCCTGTCCCAAAGCGGGAAGGATCGATGTCGCTTCGTCAACGCGCAATAGAAAGCACCGGGCGGCAAAATGCTCAGCCCGGTGCTTTCCGCGGCTCGGTGGGTGCCGCGCCCCGGCTGTGCGCTACGCCAGCCGAAGATCATTCATGTGGTTAACGGCAGCGCGCGTTGCTGCGGTCGATGGAGCGGCCCAGGATCGCGCCACCCAGCGCGCCAATGATGGTGCCCGCTGTCTTGTCACCCCGGCGGGACACTTCATTCCCGATCAGGCCGCCTACAGCCGCGCCCACCAGCAAGCCGGTGGTGCCATCCTGCTTGCGGCAGTAATAGCTGCCATCGCGCCCGCGCCAGATGCGCGTGTCGCGATAGACCGGATCGCCATAATAGGTCTCGCGGTAACGATCACCGCGATAGCGATCACCACGATAATAACGGTCGCGATTACCGCGTCCACGGTCCCAGCCTTCATGCCGACCGCGATCACGGCCATGCTGCCAGGTCAGATCGCCCATGCCATGCGCTGCAACCGGCGCCCCGACATGTGCGGGTGCTGTTGCCATGGCGGGCGCGGCAAATGCCAGAACCGGAACCGCCAGCACCATGGTTGCCAATTTGCTCAGTTTGCTGCGGGTCATTGCCATTATCCTCATTCGATCCGGCGGAGGGACTCACCCTCCCCTCATGCGATGGTTCATAAATAGCGGCACCAATCTGAACACTGCGCAACCATGCCGACATTGTCCCGTCAGGAAGGAAAGCAATTGTCGCATCCCAATTGGGGGCCTAGGGTCAGGGCCCATAAATCGCGCTATCGAGGTTTGAAGCAAAATGGCCCAGGGCGAGGAGGATTGGTGCAGGAATATGTCCATCTTTCAAGCCAATCCGACGTGGATCTGGGCCATTTTGGTCAAATCCCCTAGGGACGCCCGAATGGCTTCCATCTCGACCAAAAACACGCTTGGAAAGACATCCAGTCTTCCCGGCGCGCATTTTCG
>JAGREF010000265.1:6420-9435 GCA_020446665.1 Sphingomonadaceae bacterium | reverse complement strand
CCTGGGGCATGAAGCATGAGGCGCAGTGGATGATCCCCAGCTATGGCCGCTGGTGTGAAGCGCAGGATGCGACGCCTGCCTATCTTTATCTGGCGGATTTGTTGCGGCTGATCGGCTGGTCGCAACAGGCATCTTCCATCCGCCCATGGATCCTCAAGACGCCGCAGCACATGCTGGATCTGCCCGCGCTGCTGAATGTCTTTCCCGATGCACGGCTGATCTTCACCCATCGCGATCCCAATGCCGTGGTGGGCAGCGCTGCCTCGCTCGCATGGAACCAGACCATGCTCTATTCAGACGATGCGAAGGCTGATGAGGTCGGGCGTGAATGGCTGCACAAGACCCGGCTGCAGATCGAACGGATGCGCGCTGCGCGTGATTCCATCCCGTGTGAGCGGATGATCGATGTGCAATATGAAGAGATGGAGCGTGACTGGCGCGGCACGATGGCGCGGGTCTATGATTTCCTCGGCTTCGATATGGAGCCTGCTCTGCCGGCGATGGAGGCCTATCTCGCGCGCTCGGCCAATCTCAAGCGGCACCCGCATCGCTACAGCCTGGAAGAATTCGGGCTGAGCGCGGCGCAGGTGCATGACCAGCTGGGCGACTATGTGCGGACTTATGGTATCCCGCTGGAAGATCGCGCCACCGCACGGGCGGCCATCGGCTGATCTGCCCGCTGGCGATCAGGCTGATCAGCTCGGCTTTGGCAATTTGCCGCCCACCGTGAAGGTGGAAGTGACCTGGCGTTTCTGATCCTGCGGAACACGAAACAGAAAGGGGCTGGAAACAATTCCCGCCCCTTTCTGTTGTTCGTAGCTCTGGAAAACCGCGAGGGCGGGATCAGCGCATCCGGGAAACCAGCCCGGTCAGTTTCAGCAGTTCGTCATGCACCTTGACCATTTCCTTCTCGTACCACTGGTCAACCAGAAAGCCGAGTTCGCCCAGAAAGGCGGGTACTTCGTCAATCACGAAGAAATGGGCGATGCTGGGAGAACCGTTTTCGCCATTGCGATTGGGTAGCCTGGCATGGATGCCATGGCCGGCGAGATAGGCGACCAGTTCGTCCAGATTGCTCTGCATCGCGGCCAGTCGTGTTTCGTTGGAAGCGGTGCGGGCATGGCCAAGCTCTTCCTTGGCCTTCTCGATCAGTCGCTGGAGATAGGTATAGCGCTTGTCCACCGCTTCGCGCGAAAGGCCGGAAACGGTCATGATGAAATCGCGCTGGATACGGTGGCGGGCAGTATCGGGGTGCTCGCTCGTCTCGAATTCGGGGCCCCATGGCACAGCAGGCGCATTGCGGCGCGCGGTCAGCTGTTTGTCAGCGGGCGCTGCTGCCTCGATCTTGCTATGTTCACTCATCGCGATGCCTTTCATTCGAAGGGCGCTGGATGGCAGAATAGGGTAAAATACGGATTAAGGCAGAAAGTTTTGGGTCATGGCTCTGGCAGCAAAAAGGGCAAGCCCTTGCAGGCCCGCCCCCTTTGATTGCGGTAAAGCCTGTCGCCTGGATCAATCCACCCGGCGAACGGTCTTCTTTTCCGGCGCGATGGAAATGCGCACCGTTTCGCCCGAATTGCCGGGGAAGTCCGTGAACATCGCCTCAACCAGATTGGGCACCAGATATTGCAGCCGGTTGGAAGTGGACAGAGCCTCCGCCTTGCCTTCGAACAGACGTTCGCCATCGGCAGTGCGGTCAATCTTCACGTCGATGCCGCTGGTATAAACGGTATAGCTGGTCACCTCGTTGCCGCCGAACCACGGATCATAGAATCCGTATCCCCAGCCCAGCCGACTGCGGAAGCGACTGCGATAGGGGCGATAATAGCCATACCACGGATCATAGAAGGGATCGCGGAACCCGGTGCTGCGCACCCGCTCGCGCCCCTTGTCCACGCCATAATCAAAGCGGACCAGCAAGGTCGCGCTTTCCGGGGAAGCCGCTTCGGTATAGCCGAGCCGCGCCATCTGCGCTTCGACCATGTCGGCATATTGGCTGAATTCCAGCCCGCCGGCGAGCGCAGGGTCATCGGCCACAACGGCAAATGTCTGCCCCTGCGGTGCAGGCAACTGGCTCTGGAAACGGGATACATCAGCCTTGAACGGGGTGGCGCAGGCGGCCAGCCCGGCCAGCAACAGCGGCACGGATGCAAGCTTGAGTGTGCGACCCCACGACCTTTTTATGCTGGTCATGTGCATTCTCCAATGCGGGCGGAAAAGGCACCACGCACCCCTTGTGCGCAGGGCCTTGCCCATTGCGACAATGCCCTATCGCGAGAGCGCTGAACAGGGCTTGAATAGGTGGTCTAAACGCTTTGCGCAGAAAGGTTTAGTGATGCGCGCGCACCAGCCCCAGCGCCCGGTAAGCCGAATCGAGCGTCGGGCTGGCAATTTCGCGAGCCCGTGCCGCGCCGCGGGCGAGGATCGCGTCCAGTTCCTCGCGGTCAGACTTCAGCGCGTTGAAACGTTCCGAGATCGGCGCGAGGCTTTCCACCAGCACTTCTCCCAGTGCAGGCTTGAACTTGCCAAAACCTTCGCCGCCATAGGTCGCCAGCACGCTGTCCACGCTTTCGCCCGCCATGGCCGCATAGATCGAGACGAGGTTGAGCGCTTCGGGCCGTCCTTCCAGCCCGGCGGCTTCGCTGGGCAGGGGTTCAGGATCGGTCTTGGCCTTCTTGACCTTCTTCATGATCGTATCGGCATCATCGGCCAGATTAATGCGGCTCATCTCGCTGGGATCGGACTTGCTCATTTTCGAGCTGCCATCGCGCAGGCTCATGATCCGGGCCGCTTCGGGCGGGATATAGGGTTCCGGCAGAGTGAAGACCGCCGCCTCTTCCGATGCGAAATCATTGTTGAATTTCTGCGCAATGTCGCGGGCGAGCTCCAGATGCTGCTTCTGGTCTTCACCCACAGGGACGTGCGTGGCCTGATAGAGCAGCACGTCGGCAGCCTGCAGCACGGGGTAAGTGAACAGCGCCACCGACTGACCTTCGCGGTTCTTGCCCGCCTTGT
>JAGREF010000265.1:0-6398 GCA_020446665.1 Sphingomonadaceae bacterium | reverse complement strand
GGTTGAGCCAGCCCATCCGGGCGGTCCCGCCCAGCAGCCATTGCAGCTCGCTATGTGCATGAACCTGTGCCTGATTGAACAGGACGGAGCGCATCGGATCGATCCCGCAGGCGACCAGCGCGGCGGTCATTTCCAGCGTGTTGCCGGCCAGTTCCTGCGGATCATGCGGCATGGAGATGGCGTGCAAATCGGCGAGGAAAAAGAGACACTGGTTTTTTTCTGCGCTACCGCCTTCGGCTACTTGAGCGCGATTGGCCTCCTGCATCTCATCCTGCATCTTCACCCAGTTGCGGATCGCGCCCAGATAATTGCCAAGGTGAAGATTGCCAGTCGGCTGGATGCCGGAAACGACGCGCATGATACTTCCTCTGGATTAACTCTGGCTCTGGATTAGCCCTGGCGGCGCATAAGCCGCGTGATGGTGGCGCGGTCAAGTACGCCGAGCACAATTGCCGCGATGGCATAGCTCAAGATCCCCACAGCCAGGATGGCCCCGATGCCGGATGCTTTTTCGATGGTGGAGCCGGTAAACCAGCTGTTGATTGCGCCCATAAGCCACCATAGCGCAACGCCCATGGCAGCCGCGGCCAGAGTGATCCGGATGATCCGCCCCAATATCCGCCCGGGCATGCGGTAAAATTGCCGCACATGCAGAATCCCGCCCAGCAGCAGAATGTTACACCATGCGCCCACTGCGCCGGACAGGGCCAGCCCCACCACACCAATGAGCGGGACCAGCACGATGTTCAGGCCGATGGTCACGACCATCGCCAGCGCGGCGGTCACTACTGGGGTGCGGGTATCCTTGCGGGCGAAGAAGTTGGGCGTCAGCACCTTTACCAGCACATAGGCGGGCAGGCCGACCACCAGCGCCTGCACCACCATGCCGGTGATCCGCGCATCTTCGGCGGTAAAGTTCTGCCCGGCCATGAAAACCTGCACAAAGGCTGTGCCGGTAAAGTACAGCGCCACCGCGCAGGGCATGGTCAGCAGCATCGCCAGTTCTATCGCATTGCCTTGCAAGCGCGCGGCTTCATCCGTTTCCTCGCGCCCCAGAAAGCGCGATAGGGCAGGCAATATCGCAGTGCCCAGTGCAATGCCGATAATGCCCAGCGGCAACTGGTTCCAGCGGTCGGCCATGGCAAGGTAGGTGTAGCTGCCGACTTTCAGCGTAGAGAGGAAGAACAAGTCCACGAAACGGCTGATCTGATATACGCCAGCGCCGAAAATCGCGGGTACGACCAGCACGCCCAGCTCTTTCACGCCGCTGGTGATGCGCGGCGCCACCAGCGACAGGCGGAAGCCCGCGCGGTGCATGAAATGGCCCAGCCACAGCACTTGCAACAGGCCCGACACGGACAAGGCCAACGCCATCCATTGCGCGGTTTCGCGGCGGGCATCGACCCCTTCGCCCAGTGTCAGCCCATAGGCGAGGGCAGTAATCAGGCAGAGATTGAGGATCACCGGCGCCGCTGCCGCTGCGGCAAAGCGTGACAGGGAATTGAGCACGGCCGCGATCAGCGTGGCGAGGCTCATGAACAGGAGATAGGGAAAGGTCACGCGGGCGAGGAAAATCGCGATGCTCAGCGAGTCCCCGTCTTCCGCGAGCCCCTCAGGCGCGAAATACTCGACCACCCAGGGCATGGCGATCATCGCCAGTGCCCCGAACACGATCAGGATTGGCAGCAGCACCGCCAGCACGCTTTCCGCAAAGGCGCGCGCCTCATCCATATCGCCATCATCCTTCATCCGCCGGTTGAACAGCGGGACAAAGGCGCTGGCAAAGGCCCCTTCGGCAAACAGGCGGCGGAAGATATTGGGCAGCATGAAGGCCAGCTGCCACGCATCCCCCATCGCCGTCGCGCCGAGCACTCGGGCGATGAGGATATCGCGCGCAAAACCAAAGACGCGGCTGACAGCTGTCAGCCCGCCAATGGTTCCAACGTTCTTGAGCAGGCTCATTGGCTCAGCCCGCTGCTATGCCAGCGCTCAGGCTTCGCCAGCCGGAGCGCCAGCGGCGGCGGCTTGCTGAGCCTGCTGCTGCTGGAGCTGCTGCAAATAGAGGCCGTTGAAGTCAATCGGATCGAGCATCAGCGGCTGGTATCCCGCATCGCGCACGGCATCTGCAATTACGCGGCGCGCAAAGGGGAAGAGGATGCGCGGAGCTTCTGCATACAGGAAAGCATGCGCCTGCTCGTCGGGCAGGTTGCGCATGCCGACCAGGCCGCAATAAACCAGCTCAATCAGGTAGGCAGCGCCTTCGTCAGCCTTGGCGGTGACATTGATCTTCAGTTCAACTTCGTGGACTTCCTCGTTGACCGGGGTCGCGCCGATATTGAATTGCAGGTCGATATTGGGCTGGCTCTGCCACTGGAAGCTGGCAGGAGCATTCGGGTTCTCGACCGACAGGTCCTTGATATACTGGGAGATAATCCCGGCGACCGGCTGGTTGTCTGCACCATTGGCGCCAGCTGCGGGGTCAGGGTTCAGGTTGGTCAGGACGTCGCCTTCATCGGCCATGATCTGTCTGCTTTCTGTCTCGATTGATTGCATTACCGCATATTGCGCGGACTCGGCGGCGCGCGTAGCACTCTGCGCGGCTGCGGGCAACTTGCGTCACGCTGCCGATGCCGGCCTGTCGCCAAAAGGTCAGCCGGAATAGAGAAAATCCCGCAATCACGCGTTGTTCATTTGTGTTCGTTACCTATCTAGGGCACAATTGGATTTGATCTGGTGGTTGGTGCCTGCAGCACATGTAATTCCGCCGAAGGGACAGGTTAACGTGGTAGTGGTCGAAATCGTCATTCTTGCCATGATCGCAGCCTTTCTGGGCCTGCGGCTCTATTCGGTTCTCGGCCGCCGTGCCGAGCATGAAGAAGAATCGATCCCCACCCGGTTTGACCCGCCCAAGGGTGACGCGCCCAGAGTGGCCACTCCGGCCAGCCCCTCTGCTCTGGCGCCTGCGCGCCCGGTGGACCTGAATGGCGCAATGCCCGCTGTGGAGCGCGGCGTGCGCGCCATTGCCGCTGCGGATCGCAGCTTTGACATTACCTCCTTCCTCGCCGGGGCGAGGGGGGCCTATGGCATGGTGCTGGAAGCGTTCTGGAATGGCGACCGCGCAACCTTGCGCGAGCTGTGCGATGATGATGTCTATGCCAGCTTCGACGGTGCGATTGCCATGCGCGAGGAAGCGGGCGAGACGATTGAAAGCAAGCTGATCCGGGTGGAAGAAACGAAGATCCATTCCGCCAGTCTGGATCGCAAGATTGCCCGTATCGCGGTGATGTTCGTGTCGGATATTGCATCGGTCACGCGTGACCGGGATGGCAATGTGGTGGCCGGCTCGCTGGATGACGCGATTGAAAGCCGCGATATCTGGACATTCTCGCGCGATGTCTCTTCCGCCAGCCCCGACTGGGTGCTGGACGAAACCGACCAGGCTTGATCCTCACATAGGGAGAATGGGGCATGCTGCGTTTCGGGCGGCAGTTCGGAATTGCAGCATCGCTGCTGTTGCTGGCCGGATGTGTCCGGTTGATTCCTGAAAGCAAGCAGCCGCCCGTCGCGCCGCCTGCGGGCAGCGTGGAAAGCGCGCTGTTCGCCGGGGTGACGCTGGGCCCTACGGTTGCCTCGCTGGGCATGGATGCCGATGATGCCGGGGCGGGCCTCGCATCTTTCCTGGAAAGCTGCCCGGTCCTCCTCAAACGCACGGATGCCAGCGGGCTGACCACCCCTGAACAATGGCGCCCGGCCTGCAATGCTGCGGTCGGCTGGCCCTATGGCCGCGCGCGCGAATTTTTTGAAACCCATTTCGAAACCGCCCGCGTGGGTGATGGCAGCGCCTTTGCCACCGGCTATTTCGAGCCGGAAATTGTCGGTTCGCGCAAACGCCAGCCCGGCTTTGATGTGCCGGTCTATGCCATGCCGCCCGAACTGGTCCGCGCCTGGCCCGATAATGTGCCCGCCAGCGAAAGGACCGGACGCGCTCCGCTGGGCCGCTATGACGCCGCGGGCAAATTTGTCCCCTATTATACACGCGCCGAGATAGAGGATGGCGCGCTCGCCAATCGCGGGCTGGAAATCGGCTGGGCGGCGGACCCGGTGGAATTCTTCTTCCTGCAGATTCAGGGCTCGGGCCGACTGGTCGCGCCGGACGGGACAGTGACGCGGATCGGCTATGCCGGGCAGAACGGGCATGGCTATACCGGGATCGGCGGGGTCATGCGCGAACGCGGCCTGCTGGGTGACGGGCCGGGGCAATATCCCGGTTCGATGCAGGGGATCATGGCCTATCTGCGGGAAAAACCGGAAGAGGGTAAGGCGCTGATGCGCATGAATGAGAGCTGGGTCTTCTTCCGCGTGCTGGAAGGGGATGGGCCGCTGGGCGCACTGGGCGTGCCAGTGCGGCGGGAAAGCTCTGTTGCCACCGATCCCAAATTCGTGCCGCTGGGTGCACCCGTCTGGCTCGATCTGGACCGGGACGTAGCTAATGGGCTGTGGATCGCGCAGGATACAGGTGGCGCGATCAAGGGCGCCAATCGCTTCGATACGTTCTGGGGCGCTGGCGCAGATGCACGGCAAATTGCCGGGGGGATGAGCGGGCGCGGTTCTGCCCTGATCCTGCTGCCCAAGGGTGTGGTTGAACAGCTGGCCCAGAAATGATGCGCCATCCCCGTGGCCTGACGCCGGACGAAGCCGAATTGTGGGAACGCGTGGCCGCTACGGTAAAACCGCTCCACCCCGCGCGCAAACCGCCTGCGGTTCCGCCCAGGCCGGATGCGCCCAAACCGCCAGCCCCCCTGCGCAAGGCAAAGGCCGCGCCGCTCCCGCCCAGGCCCGTGGCGCAGCCGCGCCCTCAATCTCCGCTTGCCCCCGCCAGCGACAAGCACGGGCTGGACTCGCATTGGGATCGCAAGCTGAAAGCAGGTGCGATCGCGCCGGATTTCACGCTTGATCTGCATGGCCATACGCTGGATTCTGCGCATGACCGGCTCGATCACGGGCTGATGCAGGCCAAGGCGATGGGCGCGCGGCTGGTGCTGCTCGTCACGGGCAAACCGCGCCCGGTCGAAGCGGCTGACCGGGGCGAGCGGCGCGGCGCGATCCGCGCGAAAATCCTCGACTGGCTCGCCGCTGGCCCGCATGGGCAGGATATCGCCGCCGTGCGCAGCGCGCATCGCCGCCATGGCGGGCAGGGCGCGCTTTATCTGGTGCTGAAACGGCGGCGATAGGGCGGGGGCAAAGCCCTTTGGGTCAGGGCCCTAGAAACATTCCCGCGCGAGATAGGCGCGCGCTTCTGCATTGATCAGCGCGGCATGGCCGTAATTGGGGTGGTCGATCAGCAGCATGGCCTGACCTTCGCCGCTCTTCCATGCCGCGATTGCCTCTGGCGGGAAATCGAAATGCACGAAGTGGACAGCGCTGGCCTTCCCATCGCTTTCGCGGGTGCGCTCTACATCACCTTCGGGCCGGGCCGGGATGCGGATATCGCCCACGGTAATCGCCATATGGTCTTCCACCCCGCCAATCGTGCGCAGGAAAGCGTCCCGGCGAACCGGGTCCTCCACTTCGAACAGGATCGTGGCGGTCAGTTCCGTGCCTTTGGGCACCATCGGATCATAGGCAGCCAGTTCATCCACCAGCTGATCGTCGCCGCCCTTTTCGATGCGCAGCATTTCCTGGATTTGCAGCCACATGCTGTCCCAGGTTTCGAACAGCGCAGTGGCATGCGGGCCAACGCTGATCCGGGTCAGCGCCTTGCGCTGGATTGCCTCTTCCTTCTTGTCCTTGCGGATCGTCTCATATTCGGTGAGCGTGAGGATATCGTCGGCAGTGATGGTGCGCTGGTCGCGGGGCATTTGCGGGGATTCTCCGTCAGAGATTATAGGCCATGGCCAGCACTTCAATCGGGTGACCAATGCGATCGGGGGCTTCTTTCCCGCCAGCTTCGATCACCTGCTTGAGATGCGGCCCGGCAAGCGGGCATTCGGACACCATGATGTCCGGGTTGGTCTTGGTCAGATTGCGCGCGGCAGGCTTTCCGACCTTTACCGCGCGGTCGTAATTTTCCTTGAAGATACCCCACTTGCCGCCATGGCCGCTGCAGCGTTCGGTCAGCTGCGGCTTGGCCTCGGGGATCAGGCGGAGCATTTCCATCGCCTTTGGCCCCATGTTCTGAGCACGGGCGTGGCAGGCGAAATGCACGCCGATGCTCTTTTCCATCGGGTCAATCGGGGCGAGGCCCACATCCTTGCTGAGCCGCACGACATATTCGGACACGTCGAATGTGTGCTGGCTGAGCAGCTTTACCAGCTCATTCTCCGGTTCGATCAGCGGCCATTCGAATTTCAGCATCAGCGCGCAGCTGGTGGTGAGCGGGACAATGTCCCAGCCATCTT
>JAGREF010000264.1 GCA_020446665.1 Sphingomonadaceae bacterium | reverse complement strand
GCGCTTCTTCTCCCGGTGGGAGAAGGATGCTGCAGCTTGGCGCTTCAGCGCATAGCGGAAGCCGGATGAGGGTTTCAGGGTTCGTCCCATTTGGCACATCGCGGCCCCTCTCCTATTTACGGAGCGATAGTGGAGCGGAGCCGTTTCCTCTTCGCTTTCCTACTCCGCCAATTCCTGCCATGCACAGCACATGACACAGCCCGCAACCCACTCGTGCAACACGCTTTTTCGCGTCTTTCGACAGTACAGTTTTTCTGCTCTAGGACAGTGTGACATGTGTGACATCCATTCAGCCCCAAGCCCGCGCAAATGAACAAACTCACTCATCTCGATGATCAGGGCGCCGCGCGCATGGTCGATGTCGGGGGCAAGCCAGCCACCGCGCGCAGGGCAGTTGCCACCGGCCGCATCCGCATGTCGGCGCAGGCACTGGATGCCATTCGCGGCGGCGATGCGCCCAAGGGGGATGTGCTGGCCGCGGCCCGCATTGCCGGGATCATGGCGGCGAAGAAGACCGGCGAACTGATCCCGCTATGCCATCCCCTCGCGCTTGATGCGGTGACGGTGGACTTCACCTTCGAAGACAAGGCCATCCGCGCCACATCCACTGCCAGCCTGACGGGCAAGACCGGGGTGGAAATGGAAGCGATGACCGCCACCTCCGTCGCGCTCCTCACCATCTATGACATGGCCAAGGCGGTGGACAAGGCGATGGTGATCGAAGCCGTGCGCCTGCTCTCCAAGAGCGGAGGCAAGTCAGGCGACTGGCACGCGCCGGAAGAATAGCGCCATGGCCCCGCTCGCTCCCATCCCGCTCGAAGTGGCACAGACCCGCCTGCTGGCGCTGGCCAGCGTGCTGCCGCCCGAGCAGGTCGCCGCTGCCGAAGCGCTGGGCCGCTATCTGGCAGAGCCTCTGCTCGCACGCCGCACTCAGCCCCCGGCCGACCTGTCCGCGATGGATGGATATGCGGTGGCAGGCGATGGGCCGTGGCAGGTGATTGGTGAAAGCCGCTGCGGCGAAGCCTTTGGCCGAGCGATAGGTGCTGGACAGGCGATCCGCATCTCCACTGGGGCGATCATGCCCGAAGGCGGCGAAGCCGTGCTGTTGCAGGAGAATGCGACGCGCGATGGCGACCAGCTCGGGCTCAATGGCGAAGGCGATCCCACGCCGCGCCATATTCGCCGCAAGGGGTTTGACTTTGCCGAAGGGGACGCGCTGCTCCCTGCCGGAACGCGCATCGGCCCGGCGCAGCTGGCGCTGGCGCTCTCCGCCGGGCATGGCAGCCTGCCTGTCCGCCGCGTGCCAGTGCTGGCCGTGCTCGACAGCGGCGATGAACTGGCGAGCGACCCGGAAGACTGCGCCCCGGATCAGATCCCGGCCAGCAATGGTGCCATGCTGGCGGCGCTGGCTGCCTCCACCATGCCCTGTGTAATCCGGCGAATTGGCCCGGTGGCAGACACGCATGAGGCGCTGGCAGACGCGCTGGCGCAGGCGCAAGGGGCCGACATTCTGGTTACCAGCGGCGGTGCCTCGGTGGGCGAACATGACCTTGTCCGCCCGGCGCTGGAAGCATGGGGGGCACAGATCGACTTCTGGCGCGCTGCCATCAAACCGGGCAAGCCGCTGATGGTGGCGCGCAGGGGCGATACGCTGGTGCTGGGACTGCCCGGCAATCCGGTGTCCGGCTTTGTCACCGCGCAGCTGTTCCTGCTGCCCCTGCTGCGGGCGATGGCGGGCGCGCTGGAGCCATTGCCGCGGCGGGTGATGGCAGCGTGCGCGTCAGACCTGCCGCCGGTGGGCAAACGGCGCGAATTCCTGCGCGCGCATTGGGATGGCGAGATCGTCCAGCCGCTTGATGAACAGGACTCCTCCGCCCTGCGATCACTGGCCAGCGCCAATGCGCTGATCGAGCGGCCCGAACAGAGCGAGGAAGTCAAAGCGGGAACGTATGTTCCACTTATCCTCATCCAGAATGGCGCAATTGCTTGACTTGCCGAAATGAGTTGCCTACTTGTTCCACATTCGTTCACTCGTCACCCCGGTCGGTGACGGGGCGAGAGCGATAGGGACAGGCGACCAGGGAGTGTTTCGCCATGCTGACTGCCAAGCAGCACGAATTGATCCGTTTCATCCAGCAGCGTCTGGAGGAGACCGGTATTTCACCTTCTTTCGAGGAAATGAAGGAAGCGCTCGATCTCA
>JAGREF010000016.1:314-3185 GCA_020446665.1 Sphingomonadaceae bacterium | reverse complement strand
CGATCCGATCGCGGTGGGCGACATCAGGGCCCTGGTCGGTGATCTGACCTCGCGTGGGATCGGCGTGCTGATCACCGATCACAATGTCCGCGAAACGCTCGACATCGTGGACCGCGCCTGCATCATCTATGGCGGGCAAGTGCTGTTCTCCGGCTCACCCGAAGCGCTGGTGGCGGATGAAAACGTAAGGCGGCTTTACCTCGGCGAAGGGTTCACCCTGTGATTTCCGGCGGTTGGAAAGGTGTCGCAGATTAGCACATTCTGGACTGCCGGTGCCCTGCGCAGCTTGTCGCACAGCGCAAGGCGGATCGACGCATAAATGGCTCTCGGACCTCGCCTAGACCTGCGCCAGTCGCAATCGCTGGTGATGACGCCGCAACTGCAGCAGGCGATCAAGCTGCTGGCGCTGTCCAATCTGGAGATCGAGACCTTTATCGGCGAAGCGCTGGAGTCCAATCCGCTGCTCGATGTGGGGGACAGTGCCGCTGAACTCACCGAAGTGCCTGAACCGCCAGAGACCCCGCGCGAGGAGCAATCCGCTGACGCGCTTATTGCCGAGGGTCGTGGTGAGGTCGATGCCCCGCTCGACCTTGATCCGGCATCGCTCGACACTGATCGCGATACGGGTGACGGGATCAAGGGCGACGGCGAATGGGGCAGCGCCATCACCAGCGCGGCTGGCGGGGAGGATTTCGCTTCGATTGACGAGCGCAGCGATGCAGAGACCTCACTGGCCGAACATTTGCAGGCGCAGATTGGCGCCCTCACTTTTTCCCCCGGCGAGGAATTTATCGCCCGCCATATTGTCAGCCTGCTGGATGAAGCGGGCTATCTCACCACCTCGCTGCGCGATATTGCTGGCGAACTGGGCGTACCGCTGGCCGAAGTGGAAGTCGCGCTGGAACTGATCCACTCGCTCGACCCGACCGGCGTGGGCGCGCGCAGTCTGGCCGAATGTATCGCGCTGCAAGCGAAGGAAGCCGACCGGCTCGATCCCTGCATGGCGCGCCTGATCGACAATCTCGATCTGGTCGCGCGCGGCGAAGTCGCCCGGCTCAAGCGGATTTGCGAAGTCGATGATGAGGATTTCGCCGATATGCTGGCTGAATTGCGCAGCTATGATCCAAAGCCTGGGCTGCGCTTTGGCGCGGCGGAAGGATCGGCGGTAACGCCTGATGTCCTGATCACTGCAGGCCGCAAGGGCGGGTGGGACATTGCGCTGAACGAAGCGACGCTGCCGCGCCTCGTGGTCAATCGCCCCTATTACCTCGAACTGCGACAGGGATGCGCCAGCGAGGAAGCGCAGGCCTGGCTGCGCGACAAACTGGGCGATGCCAACTGGCTGATCAAGGCGCTCGACCAGCGACAAAAGACCATCCTCAAAGTCGCCGCTGAACTGGTGAAGCAGCAGGAAGGCTTCTTCCTGCGCGGCGTGTCAGAGCTGAAGCCGCTGACGCTCAAGACCGTCGCAGAAGCCATCGAAATGCACGAAAGCACCGTCAGCCGCGTCACCAGCAACAAATATCTGTGGTGCGAACGCGGGACATTCGAACTGAAATATTTCTTCACCTCAGGCGTAGGCAGCGCCGACAGCGAAGGCGGGGCCTCTTCCGAAGCAGTAAAGGCGCGGATCAAGGCGCTGACCGATGCCGAAGACCCGAAAAAGATCCTCTCCGACGACAAGCTGGTGGAATTGCTCCGCGCCGAAGGCTTCGACCTCGCCCGCCGCACCGTCGCCAAATATCGCGAGGCGATGGGGATCGGCTCAAGCGTGCAGAGGCGACGATCGAAGAAACTGGCGGGGATGCGGTAGGAGAGCCGCGGCTGGTTTATTGTACGCCGTGAAATGCACCGAAGGTGAGGCATGCGTCGCTCATTGTGCAAAACCGGCTTAAGTCATTTGACAATCCCCAAATCATTCTCCCCAGATTCGTTTGGAGGGTTGCGCGTTATGCGGCTCAAGCTCTGAGGCCGAGTCACCCAAGCCCCGACGCAGATTCGCATCTACTTGCACCAGAAATCCTAGGCCAGCCGTGGCACTTCCCCTTGCCCACAATCGCGAGGCGGCTATCTTGTTGATGTTCGGCGCGCGACCACGAAATCGCGGGGAATCCAAATCCCGGCGATGGTCGCAGGCGAGTGGGGTAGCTCATGTGGGTCCAAACCACGTTGCCGGAACAGGAAACCGTTGTCAGGGCACTAACCATCGATGGTTTCCTGTTCCGCCCCTAGAATATGACTAAGGTTGACGGGCTTGCCAACCCTTGAAAGGTTAGCTCAGCCAAGCTTTTACACCGTCCATTCGCTTTAGGCGACAAATGCACCTGCCAGCTTTACACTTGGCGAAAATCATTGGCGCTTGCGAGGGCGGGCTTGCAGGTGTCCTTTGGACAACTGCGTCTTCGACTTCGCTTCCGCCCTTGTGGTCCCCTGGTCGGGGACCGAACCATTCCAAGCCATAGTTCTTTGGCGATGAAACGCGAGGCGCAGCCGAGTGCAAGGCCGCCCGGCCGCCCGCAGCGACGCGCCCGCAGGGCGTGTGAGCGAGGATTTCGCGCGCCGGAAGGCGCGCGCAAAACACAAACGACTCGTGGAGTCAGGCCAGTTTACGGCTTATTAACCTTTTCCGTTCAGAAGTTTTGTGGTTAATCACATGCAACACCTGTTTCGACAGGGTTAAGACAGGTTTCGGGGCAAAGGGGGGTAACCCATGCGCGTACTGCTGATTGAAGACGAGCCGACAACGGCAAAAGCTATCGAGCTGATGCTCACCACGGAAGGGTTCAATGTCTATTCGACGGACCTGGGCGAAGAAGGGCTCGATCTGGGCAAGCTGTATGATTACGACATCATCCTGCTCGACCTGAACCT
>JAGREF010000016.1:0-298 GCA_020446665.1 Sphingomonadaceae bacterium | reverse complement strand
GGCTATGACGTGCTCAAGAAGCTGCGCGTTGCCAAGGTGCAGACGCCGGTTCTGATCCTGTCGGGCATTTCCGAAATGGACAGCAAGATCCGCAGCTTCGGCTTCGGCGCTGACGATTACGTGACCAAGCCGTTCCATCGCGAAGAGCTGGTTGCCCGCATCCACGCCGTTGTGCGCCGGTCCAAGGGCCACAGCCA
The DNA here is from genome assembly GCA_020446665.1 of Sphingomonadaceae bacterium. GTDB lineage: Bacteria > Pseudomonadota > Alphaproteobacteria > Sphingomonadales > Sphingomonadaceae > JACXVD01. The sequence goes on along the minus strand of JAGREF010000016.1, from coordinate 101 downwards.
GTCGATCATCCGCACAGGCAAGCTGGCGGTGAACCTTGATGCCAAGACTGTGGAAGTCGATGGCGCCCGCGTCCATCTGACCGGCAAGGAATATGCGATGC
>JAGREF010000263.1 GCA_020446665.1 Sphingomonadaceae bacterium | reverse complement strand
CGACGCGCTGATTGACAGCGCGATGAAGCAACCTTTGCCGGAAGATGCCAAGCCGCGCATGGCGCTTCGCATCATGCTCGCGGGCTGGTTGAGGCTGGAAACCCCGCTCCATGCGGTGATCGCGACAGGCCTGCCCTTGCTGAGCGGCGGGCCACGGCGGCTGGCGCATGGGGTGTTTTCGACTTTGGTGAAGCAGGAGGTGCGCCTGCCCGACGCGCCCACTTTGCCGGAGCGTGTGACTGAGCGCTGGGGTGACCTGGCGGAGGCCGTCGCCCCCGGCCTTGTCGCGCCGCCGCCACTTGATCTCGCTCTGCGCGATCCGGCTGAGACGCAACAATGGGCCGAGACACTGGGCGGCACCTCGCTCCGCTCCGGCCATGTCCGCCTGCAACGCGGCGACAAGGTGGAGGACCTGCCCGGCTATCGCGAAGGCGCATGGTGGGTGCAGGACCTTGCCGCGCAGCTCCCCACCGCGCTGCTCGGCGTGGGCGAGGGCAAGCGCGTGCTCGACCTCTGCGCTGCGCCCGGTGGCAAGACCATGGCACTCGCCGCGGCGGGCTGGCGGGTGACCGCACTCGATATCAGCCAGCGGAGGAGCGAGCGAATGCGCCGCAACCTCACCCGCACCGGGTTTGAGGCAGAAGTGGTGGTCGCCGATGCCTTCAAATGGGAACCGGAAGAGAATTTTGACGCCATCCTGCTCGATGCGCCCTGCACCGCGACGGGCACCTGCCGCCGCCACCCTGACGTGCTCCACCGCATCGGCGCGCGGCTGGTCGAGGAAATGGCGGAACTGCAAGCTGCGCTACTTGAACGCGCGGCAGGCTGGCTCAAACCCGGCGGCACGCTGGTTTACGCCACCTGCTCGCTCGAACGTGCTGAAGGGGAGGGGCAGGCGGAAGGCATTGCGCTCACCCCGTTGCCGATCCGCTCAAATGAACTGCCCGCAGGCCTCACCCCCAGCGGCGAAGGCTGGCTGCGCACCCATCCGGGGCAGCTAGCGGAAGCAGGCAGCCTGGACGGGTTCTTTATTGCGCGCTGGGTGAAGGACTAACCCCCCTTCAGCTTCTCCTTGAACCCGCGCCGCAGCTTTTCCAGCTTGGGGGGGATCACGGCCATGCAATAGGGATTGCGCTGGCCTTCGCCTTCCCAATATTCCTGATGGTAATCCTCGGCCGGATACCAGATCGCGGGGCCTTCCACTGTGGTGACGGCGGCCTGGCCTGAATGGTCTGCATTCCAGCGCGCAATCGCGGCCTCGGCATCATCCTGAGACAGATCGTCATTGAGGAAGATCGCGCTGCGATATTGCGTGCCCACATCATTGCCCTGCCGGTTGAGCTGGGTCGGGTCATGCGTGGCCATGAACACGTCGAGCAGATCGGCCAGTGTCAGCACTTCCGGGTCAAAGCTAATGCGGATCGCTTCGGCATGGCCGGTCGTGCCGCTGCACACTTGCTTGTAGGTCGGATTATCGACGCTGCCGCCGATATAGCCGCTTTCCACCTCGCTCACGCCTGCCAGCTGGCGAAATACGGCCTCTGTGCACCAGAAACACCCTCCGGCCACGATTGCCTGCTTGTTCTCGCTCATCATCGTCTCCATTCTTCATTGTGAAGATAGGAACGGAAACCGCATTTGCCATCATGCGTTGGTGGCGGAGTATCTCATTTGAGAGGACAGGATTGATGAAAGCCAAATTCGTACTCGCCGCCGCTGCTTGCGCCACCTTGCTGGCCGGGGCACCTGCGCTGGCGGACCAGCATGAGCATGGCAAGATGGACCATTCGCTGCATGGACCGCTGCATCACGGGCTGATGATGGCCGCCCAGCATGAAAGCCGCGCAGAAGACAAGGCGCGCGACCAATATCGGCATCCGGTTGAAACGCTGGCCTTCTTTCAGGTCGCGCCGGATATGAAAGTGGGCGAGCTGGCCCCCGGTGGCGGCTGGTACACCCGCATGCTGGCCAGCTATCTGAGCGAGAAGGGCGAATTGGTGGGCCTCTATCGCCACCCCTCCTTCGCCACCAGCGATCCAGAGCGGCAGGCACAGATGCGCGCAGACGCTGCTGCGTTCCCGGAAAAGGTCTCAGGCTGGAGCGGTATGTCAGCAGACCGGATCAAGGGCTTCACCACCGATGCTCTGCCGGAAGAGGAACTTGGCACTTATGACCGCATCATCGTAGTGCGCATTTTCCACCATTTGTTCCGCACCAACAGCGCGCTGGCAGAGATCAAGGCCATGCGCAGCCTGCTGAAGGATGATGGCATGATCGGCATCGTCCAGCACCGGGCGAAAATGGATGCGCCCTATGCCTATGCTGACGGCACAAAGGGCTATGTCCGCGAAGCTGATGTGATCGCGATGATGGAAGCCAACGGGTTCGAATTCATGGGCCGCAGCGAGATCAACGCCAACCCTGCCGATAGCGCTGACCATCCGCGCGGCGTGTGGGAATTGCCGCCCGTATGGGGTGGCAAGAGCGAAGAGCTGAAGAAAGTGGGCGAAAGCGACCGCATGACGCTGCTGTTCAA
>JAGREF010000262.1 GCA_020446665.1 Sphingomonadaceae bacterium | reverse complement strand
ATCGTGGGCGATGGCAAATATGGCGGGCAGGAAGCCTTCCTGACCGGCAGTGTCAGCCGCAAGATGCATTTGCATGCGCGGCGCCTGATCATCGACCATCCCGATGGCGACCGGCTGGATGTTACCGCTGACTTGCCCGATCATTTTGCCGCCAGCATGGCGCAGCTGGGCTTCGATGAAGGGCTGAGTGCGGCGGAGCCGGAAAAGGGCCCGCCCCCGCCCGGCAAGGAAGACAAGAAGAAGGCCGCGCGCCAGCATGCCAAGCAATATCGCAAGGCCCGCCGGGGCGAACGGCGCGGGCGTGGCGGGGCCCCTGCCAGCAGCAAGCCGACCAGCCGCCCGCCCAAGAAGGGCAGCGCGAAGAAGAAGCGCGACTGATGCATCCCAACGCCGCCTTCCGCCATGATGACCGCACGCTGCACGAGGCGCTGCTGGAACAGGTGGGTTTCGGCATGGTCTTTGCAGCGACAGAGGATGGCCCGCGTGTGGCGCATGTCCCGCTGGTCTCCACCGGCGATGGCGCGGTGCAGTTTCACCTTGCGCGCGGCAATGCGCTGACCCGGCATCTGGCGGGGGAAACCGCGCTGGTGGTGGTCAACGGGCCGGACGCCTATGTCAGCCCGCGCTGGTATGACGACCGCGACACCGTGCCGACATGGAACTATGTCTCGCTGGAGCTGGAAGGGCGCGTGCGGCGCATGGATCAGGACGGGCTGGAGGCACTGCTCCACACGCTGGGTGAGCGCCATGAGGCGCGCGTGGAAGGCGGCACGCCGTGGAGCCGCGACGATGTGAGCGAAGAACGCTGGCGCAAATTGCTGGGCGGCATCGTCGGCTTCGAGCTGGAAGTGCTGGCCTGGCGCCCGACCTTCAAGCTGTCTCAGAACAAGAGCGCCACCGAACGTGAAACCATCGCCGCCGCGCTGGCGTCACAGGGCTCCCCCGCCCTCGCCCAATTGATGCGGACACTGGCCCCATGAGCAGGCTGGCGATCTTCGATTGCGATGGCACGCTGGTGGATGGGCAGGCGAGCATTTGCGAATCCATGGAGGATGCCTTTGCCGCTGGCGGCCTGCCCGCACCCGACCGGCACGATATCCGCCGCATTGTTGGCCTCAGCCTGCCCCAAGCGGTGCGGCTGCTCGCACCAGACAGTGCGCCGGAGATTCAGGCGCATATCGTGCAGGCCTACAAGGATTCCTTCCGCGCCAGCCGCGAGCAAGGCCGTTTGCAAGAGCCGCTGTTTGACGGGATGGAGGCACTGCTGCTGCGGCTGCGCGATGCGGGCTGGGAACTGGCCGTGGCGACCGGCAAAAGCGACCGGGGGCTGGCCAACTGCCTCGCCAGCCATGGCATTGCCGACCTGTTCGTGAGCCTGCAGACGGCCGACCGCCATCCTTCCAAACCGCATCCCGCCATGCTGGAAGCGGTGCTGTTCGAAGCGGGCGCGCAAGTGGACGATGCAGTGATGATCGGCGATACCAGTTTCGACATGGAAATGGCCCGCGCCATCAATATGCGCGCGATCGGGGTCGACTGGGGTTATCACACGGCGCAGGAACTGCTTGAATATGGCGCGGAAGCCGTCGCGCAGGATTGCCAGCAACTGGGGGACATGCTGCTGTGAGCGCATCCCCCACCCCTGAAGATCTTGCGAAGACCCGGTTCTTCATCCTCAATCTCATGCGGATTCTGGGTGTCGTTTTCGTGGTCCTCGGCTTGCTGATTGTCAGCGACAAGCTGGCCTGGCCCGAATTGGTCGGCTGGATCTTGCTGGCCGTGGGGCTGGCCGATTTCTTCGTCATGCCGCAGCTGCTCGCGCGGCGCTGGAGGACTCCCGACTGATGAAGCGTTTCTATAAAAAGGTTTCCGTCGCTGAGGCTGACGGTGGCTGGCGTGTGCTTCTCGATGGGCGGGCGATCAAGACCGCGCAAGGCGCAGCGCAAGTGGTGCCGACACCGGCGCTGGCAGAGGCGCTGGCCGAAGAATGGCGCGCGCAGGGGGAAGAAATCGACCTGAAGCTGTTCGCCCTGCGCGATGCGGTGGATTTCGCGCTCGATCTGGTCGCCCCCGATCCGCGCGAGACAATCGAACGCATTCTCGCTTTCGCGGAAACCGATACGCTGTGCTATCGCGGCGACCCGGATGAGCCGCTGTTTGCGCGGCAGCAAGAGGTGTGGGAGCCGCTGCTGACCGCCTGCGAACACCGCCACGATGTGCGTTTTGAACGGATCAGCGGCATCATCCATCGCGCTCAGCCGCCGGAAACACTGGCACGGCTGCGCAGCCATGTGGAACGGTTTGACCCCTTCACGCTGTCCGCCCTGCAGGCGCTGTCCTCGCTCTCCGCCTCGCTGGTGATCGCGCTGGAAGCCTTGCGCGAGGGTACCGATGGAGCGGCCCTGTGGGATGCCGCCAATCTGGAAGAATTGTGGCAGATCGAATTGTGGGGCGAAGACTTCGAAGCCAAGGCCCGCCGGGAAAAGCGCGGCGCAGAATTTGCTCGTGCGATGACGCTGGCGGAGCTGGTGCGGGGTTAGGTTATCCTTACCCGTCATCCCAGCGAAAGCTGGGACCGCTCTCGGTCAGGCAATGTCCTCGAATAGATCGCGCCACTCCGGGTTGACCTCCTCGATCAGCTCGATTTTCCACGCCTTCATCGCTTTTTCCCTCGCGATGGCATCCACAATGCTGCCGTGTGGTTCGGCATAGACCAAACGGTCAAGACCGTAGCGGCGGCAAAAGGCAGAGCCTTTGCCGGTCCGGTGCTGCATGATCCGTGCGGGCAGGTCGGCCGTCACGCCGATATAGAGCACGCCATCGTGCTTGTTGGTCATGATATAGACCCAGCCACCCATTCCCGTGAGCTAGCACGGGGCCGACAGCGATCCCAGCTTTCGCTGGGATGACGATTGTGTGGGGCGCTACGGAGCGCTTTCGGGACATTTCCCGAAAGACCGCAATCTTACCCGCCAGCAACCCAATCCGCGACTTCACCAGCCACTTCATTCGCTGCTTCGTTGAGCGCGCGGCCCACGGGGCCTGCTTCTGCACTCACACCCGGCACCACGCTTTCAAAGCGGCGGGTTTCCACGGCGCCATCCTTGCTCACCCGCACGGCGTCATAGCGGACCACCGCCGCCTGTGCCTGCGCGTCATAGCCGAAATCGAGCAAGGTCCCGCGCAGGCGCGTGTCAGCCGCAAGCCCGGGTTCATCGCCATCGACCACCATCTTGCTGGATTTCACCCGGATCGTTTCGGCCAGCAGGCGGCGGAACAGGCGCGCGGGTTTTTCCACCCACAGCGCATCCTTGAGATAGGCGATATTGCTGGCATCGACCTGCACCGGCACGCGCAGCACATTCAGCTTCGCGGGCGCTTCGGGTTCCAGCACGGCAATCGCTTCAGCAGCAGTGGCCGCGCCGCCACTGCCCGCCGGGGCCTGCGCCGTGGGGGTCAGCACCAGCATGGATTCCGGCAGATCGGGGGTCAGGCTGACACAACCGGCCAGCGTAAAGGCCGCAAGCGGGGCCAGCAGGATCGGGTTGGCAAGCTTCATCACCTGTTCCTCATGGCTCGTAATCGGGCAGCGACTGCCCCTTGATGATCGAACCAGCGCCCTGGTTTTCGATCTTTTCCGTCACATCGCGCAGCGCCTTGCTGGCGGCGCGCAATTCACGCAGGCTGGCCTCTGCCGCCGGGAGCGTTTCCGTGTTCAGGCGGCGCGCTGCCGGTTCCGCGCTGTCCAGCGTCTTGGACAGGGATAGCGCCGCTGCATTGGCCGATTTCAGCGTTTCGCGCAGCTGCACTGCCATCGACTTGCCCTCTTCATTGATGAGCGTGTCGGTCGACCCCATCACTTTCTCGAACGCATCCAGCGCTTCGCCCGCTTCCTTCAACGTAACCTGCAATTCCTTCAGCGTGCCTTCCACCTGCGGGCTGGCGTCGGCCAGATTGCGGCTCATCCGGTTCGAATTTTCGAGGATGCCGGAAAGATTGGCCAGATTTTCGTCTGACATCAGCATGTCCAGCCGTTCGGTCACAGTCGCCAGCCGTTCCAGCAGCAGCGGCGCATTGGCCAGCAATTCGCCCAGCCCGCCCGCCTTGGGCGGGATCACCGGCACGCCTTGCGGGCAGGCCGTGGTTTCGCAGGTAATCGGCGGCGCATCGGCGCGCGCGCCGTCGAGCATGATGGTGGAAACACCGGTGAAGGAGCTTTGCACCGTGGCGGTGGTCCCTACCAGGATCGGCACATCTTCATCCACGCTGATCCGCACCCGCACATAATCCGGATCTTTCTCCCACAATTCGATATCGTCCACCTGCCCCACCGGCACCCCGGCGAAGGAGACCTGCGATCCCTTGGTCAGACCCGCCACCGATTGTTTGAACAGGATGTCATAATCCTTCTGCGAACCGGCGCTGAGACCGGCCAGCCAGACGAAGAAGGCCGCCGCTGCCCCCAGCAATGCGAGGGTGACCACCCCGACCCAGACATGATTTGCGCGTGTTTCCATCGTGCCCCTCTATGCCCCGGCCTTGGGCTGCTTGTCCATCTTGCCCGCAAAGTTGTTGCGTTCCTTGCTGGCAAGTGCGGCCCGGCCACGCGGACCGTTGAAATATTCCTGTATCCAGGGGTGATCGAGCGCCAGCAGCTCGTCAATCGTGCCCACGGCAATCACTTTCCTGTCTGCCAGCACCGCCACCCGGTCACAAATCTCGTGCAGCGTGTCCAGATCATGCGTGATGAGGAACACGGTCAGCCCCAGCGTTTCCTTCAATTCGCGGGTCAGCCGGTCAAAGGCCGCCGCGCCAATCGGGTCCAGCCCGGCGGTCGGCTCGTCCAGAAACAGCAGCTCAGGGTCCAGCGCCAGAGCGCGGGCAAGGCCGGCGCGCTTCTTCATCCCGCCTGACAGTTCAGAAGGGTACTTGCTAACCGCCTCTTCCGGCAGGCCCGACAGCATCACCTTGTAACGGGCGATTTCGTGCAGCAGTTCGTCTTCGATGTCGGGGTAGAATTGCCGCAGCGGGACTTCGACATTTTCGCCCACCGTCAGGGTGGAAAACAGCGCCCCGCCCTGAAACAACACGCCCCAGCGGCTGCGCACGCCCAGATTCTGGTCCGGCTCGGCATCGGTGATCGAGCGGCCAAATACTTCGATCTGCCCTTCGGAGGGGTGCTGCAAGCCGATGATCGAGCGCATCAGCACAGACTTGCCCGTGCCAGAGCCGCCCACGACGCCAATAATCTCGCCGCGGCGGACCTTGAGCGACAAATCTTCATGCACGGTCTGAGTGCCAAAGCGGTTGACCAGCCCGTCCACGACAATGGGATAATCGCCGCGATAGCGGGTGAGGTGGCGCGTTTCCGCGCTGTCGGTTTCCTGCTCGCTCATCCCCAGCCGATCTCCGTGAAGAAGACGGCGAAGAAGGCATCGAGCACGATAACCGCAAAAATCGCCTGCACCACGGCCATGGTGGTGCGCAGGCCGACCTGTTCGGAATTGCCCTGCACCTGCATCCCCTGATAGCAGCCAGACAGCGCCACGATCAGGCCGAAGACCGGCGCCTTTATCATGCCGACATAGAGGTCATAGAGCGGCACCACTTCCTTGATCCGGGTCAGGAAAGTGAAGAAGGGAATGCCCAGCGTCAGATCCGCGATCACGGCGCCGCCGATAATGGCCACCACGGCGGAATAGAAACCCAGCAGCGGCATCATCAGCACCGAGGCAAGAATGCGCGGGATCACCAGCGCTTCCATCGGGGAAATGCCGATGGTCCGCATTGCGTCCACTTCCTCGGTCAGCTTCA
>JAGREF010000261.1 GCA_020446665.1 Sphingomonadaceae bacterium | reverse complement strand
ATCTGGAAGCTGATGAAGACATATTTGCTGATGACTTCATCGGTGAAAGTCGCTGCCGTGCTGCTCGCATCCGTACCGGCAAGGAAATAGCTGCCGCCAGAGATGAACAGGCCCAGCGTGCCTTCATAGGTCGTGTCGCCAAAAGCGAGCGAGTAACCCCACATCACCCAGATAATCATGGCGAGACATGCGGTCGCACCGATCTGAGTCATGGTGGAGAGCATGTTCTTGGAGCGGGTCAGGCCGCCATAGAACAGTGCCAGGCCTGGCAGGATCATCAGCATTACCAGCACAGTGGCGGTCATCATCCAGGCATTATTGCCCGGATTGGGGACCGCCGGAGCGACCTCTGCTGCGTCCTGCGCGAAAGCAGCGGTAGCGGCAAAGAGCGACGCACCCAGCGCCGCCGTGCCGCAAACGAATTTGCGGATCATGGTGTTACCCTTCATGTCTGTCACGGGCCGGCTCACAGCGCGGTATCCCCGGATTCACCGGTGCGGATGCGCGTTGCCGAGGCGAGATCCAGTACGAAGATCTTGCCATCGCCAATGCTTTCCGTGCTGGCGGCTTGCTGGATGGTTTCGACCACCTGCGGTGCGATTTCATCGGTCACTGCAATTTCCAGCTTCACCTTGGGAAGCATGTTGGTCGAGTACTCGGCCCCGCGATAAATCTCGGTCTGGCCTTTCTGGCGGCCGAAGCCTTTGACTTCGGATACGGTCATGCCCGCAACGCCAATGGCGGTCAGTGCTTCACGCACTTCGTCGAGCTTGAACGGTTTTACGATGGCGATGATGAATTTCATCGATGCCCCCTGGCTGCTTTACCGGGCACATCCCGGCCGTATGCTGCATTGCAACAGCCATGCCAGAATCAAATTTCGCAGGATTTCAGGGATTCAGAAGCCGAAACACCGTCCTTGGTGCAATGTATATGCCTAATAATTGGGCTGATGACTATTTTTTAGTCAGTTCGGTTTGCTGCCAGACAGGCAAGTGGTCCGACGCACGACTGGCCGCGGCGCTATGGTGGACACCGCATGCCCCCGCCTTCCAGTGATGCGAGAGTACGATGCGATCCAGCCGGGCAATCGGGCGGCGGCTGGGGAAGCTTTGCCCCGGCGTGCAAAGCTGCCAATCAGGGCCAAAGGCCTGCATCGCGCCGCCGCGCAGACCCCATTGATTGAAATCGCCCATAATCACAGTGGGCGGATCGCCGTCACATTCCTGCAAATGCGCCATGATTGCGCGGATCTGGTCGCGCCGACGCAAGCCGGAAAGATCCAGATGCGTCCCCACGACCCGCACTTTGCGCCCGTCAGCGATCAGGTCCACCCGCACCGCACCGCGTGGCTCCAGCGTGGGCAGATGGATCGCTTCGGCATCCAGAACCTGCAGCCCGCGCCGGACGAGCAAGGCATTGCCATGCCAGCCGAGACTGCGCGGCCTGCGTGCGACATCAGCGGGGAACCAGGGCGTATCGTCCAGCGCCGCGCGCGACAGCACACTCGCGCGCTCACCCAGCCGCCGGTCGGCCTCTTGCAAGGCGATGATATCGGCATCCATTTCACGCAGGACAGTAATGATCCGGTCCGGATCGCGGACCCCATCCGTGCCCACGGCCTTATGGATATTATAGCTGGCAAAGGTCAGCTGCATGTTGCTCGCCCGCCTGTCACGCAGCTCCTGCAGGATCATCGCCAGCAATATAGCGATCCGTTGGCCGTGTCGGCAGACCATCAATACTGGCCAGCCGCATGCCATGTTTGGCCGCCCATTCACGCGGATCGGATTGCGCATGCGCCTTCTTCAGCGTCTCGCGCTCTCCGCTATACTCCATGAACGGCACGCCCCAGCCGCAGCTTGTCTGCACGCTTTCAACATCAATCACGAATATCTGCCGTGTGCCCGGCATCAGCGTGAAATGCGCGGCCAGTTCATTCCAGCCATCATCCTGTGGCAATACTGGCTGCCCACGGCCGTAAATGCGCAGAATATTGGCCGGTTGCTGGAAATTGCAGAACATCACCGTAATGCGACCATCAGCCGCCAGATGCGCATGAGTCTCGTTCCCCGAGCCGCCAAGGTCGAGATAGGCAACCCGGCCGGGCGAGAGCACACGGAACGCGTCATAACCCTTGGGGCTGAGATTGATCCGTCCATCCGCTGCAGCGGTGGCCACAAAGAACACGGGCTGGCGCGCAATCATATCGACATGACGCTGTTCCAGCGCCGGGAAGAATTCTGCCATCAGAGGAACTCCCGCAGGGTCACCATAAAGCGATCGAACTGGTCATGGTGGAGCCAGTGGCCCGCATTTTCGAATTCGATCATACGCGCATTCTGGAAGAATTTCAGCCGGTCCGTCTTCTCGGGATTGGTCGCAAAACTGTCTGCGCCATAGAGCAGCAGGACCGGGCAAGTGATCGCCCGCCACATGTCTTCGCGCATTTCGCGTGGGGTCGCATCCACCGGCCAGCTGTGCAGATGCGGGTCGAACTTCCAGCTGAAACTGCCATCTTCATTGCGGTTCACGCCATGCAACGTCAGATGCCGCGCCTGTTCTTCGGTCAGGAAGTGATTGACCGCCTGCATCCGTTCCTGCGCGGCCTCGATTGTCGGATAGCTCTTTACCTTGCGCGCCGCCGCATCCCGCTTGCGCCCGACCCAGTCGGCAATCCGCTCCGGATAGGTCTTGCCATCCTGCCCCTGTTCCATCTCGGGCGAGAGGCCGACCGGCTCGATCGCGACCAGCTTGCTCACCTGATCGGGGAAGGCCCCGGCAAAGCCCATTGCGACCCCGCCCCCCATCGAATGGGAGAGGATGGACACCGGCGCGAGATCGAGCTGATGGACCAATTGCGCGACATCGTAAATCATGTCTGAAATCAGGTAATTGCCATCACTGACCCAATCGCTGTCGCCATGGCCGCGATGATCGATCGCAATGATGTGCCAATCCTCGCGCAATTGTTCGGCCACCCAATCCCAGTTGCGACAATGATCGCGCCCGCCGTGAATCATCAGCAAGGGCGGCTTTCCGGGATTGCCCCAATCGACATAATGCAGCCGCAGGCGCTGCGAGATGAAGCTTTGCGAAGTCGGGCCGAGTAGCGTCATGCGCCGACCTTGGAACGGACCGGACCGATCCGCAAGAGTCAGCGCTCCTTGGTGGCGCTGAAAGTCAGTTCGGGGTTCTTTTCTTCTTGATAATTCACGTCCCACGGGCTCTTGGCCATGAACACCAGATCACCGTCACGGTCCTTCGCGAGGTTGGAGCGGTTGAATTTCTCGAACTCCTCCAGCGCCTTGGCATCACCTTTCAGCCAGCGTGCGGTGGCGAAGGGGGATGCTTCGAGCCCCGCCTCCACCTTGTATTCCGCCTCCAGCCGGCTGATAAGCACCTCCAGCTGCAACTGCCCGACCACGCCAACGATCCATTGCGCCCCGAATTCGGGGTAGAAGACCTGGATCACGCCCTCTTCGGACAGATCATCCAGCGCCTTGCGCAATTGCTTGGTCTTGGTCGGATCGCGCAGGGCAATGCGGCGCAATATTTCCGGCGCGAAATTGGGCAGCCCGGTGAAGCGGAAGGCGTTCTTTTCGCTCAGCGTATCGCCCACGCGCAAAGTGCCGTGGTTGGGAATGCCGATAATGTCGCCAGCCTCCGCTGTATCGGCAATCTCGCGGTCCTGCGCGAAGAACAGGATCGGTGAATGCACTGCAATCGGCTTGCCCAGGCCAGATGGCGTGAGCTTCATCCCGCGCCTGAACGTGCCGCTGACCATCCGCATGAAGGCAATCCGGTCGCGGTGCTGCGGGTCCATATTGGCCTGAACCTTGAAGATGAAGCCGGTCACTTC
>JAGREF010000260.1 GCA_020446665.1 Sphingomonadaceae bacterium | reverse complement strand
TACAACCACAATATCGACAGCAGCCCGGAATATTACGAGCGCGTGATCTCCACCCGCACGATGGAGGACCGGCTCGATACGCTGGCCAATGTCCGCAATGCCGGGATCAATGTCTGTTCGGGCGGGATCGTGGGCATGGGCGAAACACGCGAAGATCGCGTCGGCTTCGTCCACACACTCGCCACGCTGGAACAGCATCCCGAAAGCGTGCCGGTCAATGCGCTGGTGCCCGTAAAGGGCACGCCGCTGGGTGATATGCTGGCGGACACGCCGCTGGCCAAGATCGACGATATCGAATTTGTCCGCACTGTGGCGGTGGCGCGCATCACCATGCCGATGAGCATGGTGCGCCTCTCCGCAGGCCGCGAAAGCATGAGCGATGCGACACAGGCACTGGCCTTCATGGCGGGCGCAAACTCCATCTTCACCGGCGACAAATTGCTGACCGCGCCCAATGCGGGTGACGATACAGACGCCGCTTTGTTTGCCCGCCTCGGCATCACCGCGCTGCAGGGCGAAGAACCCGCCCGTGCGGCCAAGGGTTGCGGCGGCTGCGACACGCTGGAAGCGGCGGAATAAGAGATCAAGGGAGAGAGCGATGACCGGCCAGAAAATCGAAACGCTGACCATCCATGCCGGATGCGAGCCTGATCCGACGACTAATGCGCGGATCACGCCGATCTACCAGACGGCCAGCTATGTCTTTGACAGCGCCGAGCATGCGGCCAACCTGTTTGCGCTCAAGGAATTCGGCAACATCTACAGCCGCATCATGAACCCCACGGTCGATGCGCTGGAAAAGAAGATCGCCGCGCTGGAAGGGGGCGTGGGCGCATTGGGTGTTGCCTCTGGCCATGCGGCGCAGCTGATCGCCTTCCACACGCTGATGGAGCCGGGCTGCAACATTGTCGCGGCGAAGAAGCTCTATGGCGGTTCGCTCAACCAGCTGGGGGAGAGTTTCCGCAAGTTCGGGTGGGAAACGCGCTTTGTCGATGCGGATGATCCGGAGAATATCCGCGCAGCAATGGATGACAAGACCCGCTGTGTCTTTATCGAAAGTCTCGCCAATCCCGGCGGTGTCGTCACCGATATCGCGGCGATTGCCGATGTCGCCCATGCTGGCGGCGTGCCGCTGATCGTGGACAACACCATGGCCAGCCCGGCGCTGTGCCGTCCGTTTGAACATGGCGCGGATATTGTCACCCATTCGACCACCAAATTCCTCAATGGCCATGGCAATGCCATTGGCGGCGTGATCGTCGATAGCGGCAAGTTTGACTGGAAGGCGCAGGGGGACAAGTTCCCCACACTGACGCAGCCAAATGGTTCCTATCACGGCGCGGTGCTGCTCGATGCGCTGGAGCCGATCGGCCCGATTGCCTTTATCATCGCCTGCCGCGTGCTGGGCCTGCGCGATCTGGGCCCTGCCATGGCGCCGCAAAATGCCTGGCTGGCGCTGACCGGGATGGAGACATTGGCGCTGCGGATGGAGCGGCATTGCGAGAATGCGCTGGCAGTGGCCAAATGGCTTTCCGCGAATGAGAAAGTGGCGTGGGTTTCCTATGCCGGGCTGGACGACAATCCCTACAAGCCGCTGGCCGACAAATATCTCGGCGGCAAGGGCGGGGCGGTGTTCACCTTCGGGCTGAAGGGCGGATATGATGCCGGGGTGAAGCTGGTGCAGGGGGTGGAACTGTTCAGCCATCTGGCGAACATTGGCGACACACGCAGCCTGATCATCCACCCGGCCAGCACCACCCACAGCCAGCTTTCGGAAGAGGAGCTGGTCGCCGCAGGGGCCGGGCCTGATGTGGTGCGACTGTCCATCGGGATCGAGCATATCGACGATATTCTCGCCGACCTCGCACAGGCACTGGACGCGCTGTGATCCTGCCGCTCCTCTTGCTGGCTCAAACGCCGCCCAATCCAGATTGGAACTGCGATGATCCGATGGCGCAGCAGGAAATGAACTGGTGCGCGCATCAGGATTATCTTGCTGCTGATAAAGAGCTGAATGCGCAATGGTCGGTCACTGCGGCCGAGATGAAACGGCGCGATGCGGACTCCGGGGAATTCATGGGTGATCGCAAGCCCGAGCATTTTCAGACGCTTCTGGCCGCCCAGCGCGCATGGATCACCTATCGCGACGCGCATTGCGCCAGTGAAGGAAACGCATTTTTCGGTGGCTCGATGCAGCCGCTGATCGTCAGCACCTGCAAAACGCAATTGACCAAACAGCGCACCGGCGAGTTGCGCGATCTCGTGGAGTTTGAAGGCTAGTGTTCAAAAAAATCCTTATCGCCAATCGCGGCGAAATCGCTTGCCG
>JAGREF010000259.1:4097-7409 GCA_020446665.1 Sphingomonadaceae bacterium | reverse complement strand
GTGAACGGCGTGACCGGCGATTACAGCCGCGGCGCATCAGGCTTCCGCATCGTCAAGGGCGAGATAGCAGGGCCGGTTGCAGAAATCACCGTGGCCGGGAATCTGCTGGCGATGTTCGCCAATATGATTCCGGCAGATGATCTGGAAACGCACCGCGCGATGAATGCCCCCAGCCTGCGGGTAGAGGGCATGACCATCGCCGGCGAATAAGGCTCAGCCCTTCTTGTTGGCCTCGTAGCGTTCAATCGCTTCGATCGTCACGCGGCGCGCTTCTGCGGCATCGCCCCATGCGCCGACGCGGACCCATTTTTCGGCTTCCAGATCCTTGTAATGGGTGAAGAAGTGCTCGATCTGCTGGAAGATGATGCTCGGCAGATCCTTGGTTTCCCCGACATCGGAATAATAGGGGAAAGTGGTGTCCACCGGCACGCAGATCAGCTTCTCGTCACCGCCATGTTCGTCTTCCAGATTGAGCACGCCAATCGGGCGGGCGCGCACCACGCAGCCCGCGATGAAGGGGCTGCGGGCGATCACCAGCGCATCCAGCGGGTCGCCATCGGGGCTGAGCGTGTGCGGGACAAAGCCGTAATTGGCAGGATAGCGCATCGGCGTGTGCAGGATACGATCCACGAACAGCGCGCCAGAATCCTTGTCGAATTCATATTTCACCGGTTCGCCGCCAGTGGGCACTTCGATGATGACATTGAGGCTTTCGGGCGGATTGTCGCCAACGGGGATCAGGTCGATGCGCATGGGAACAGTCTTCCGTTCTATGGAAAATGGGTTGGCGCGCCCCTAGCGCAGGGTGACGGCAAATTCCAAGTGCTTTTGTTGCATTGCAGCAAAGCGCGCGCTGTGTGCGGCGAAGCGTTGAGATTTGCGCAGCGCCAGCCTAAAGCGCGCCGGTAATGAACAAGATCAAGACCCCCCAAGCGATCCGCGGCACGCAGGATATTTTCGGCCCCGATGCGGAGGCATTCGCCTTTGTCGTCGAAACATTCGAGCGCGTGCGGCGGCTTTATCGCTTCCGCCGGGTGGAAATGCCGGTGTTTGAAAAGACCGAAGTGTTCAGCCGCGCGATTGGCGAGACGACCGACGTTGTCTCGAAAGAGATGTATTCCTTCGAGGATCGCGGCGGGGAATCGCTGACTCTGCGGCCCGAATTCACCGCCGGGATCGCACGGGCTTTCCTCACCAACGGCTGGCAGCAGCACGCCCCGCTGAAGCTGGCCACGCATGGCCCGCTGTTCCGCTACGAACGCCCGCAAAAGGGCCGCTATCGCCAGTTTCACCAGATCGACGCAGAGATCATCGGCGCGGCGGAGCCACAGGCGGATGTGGAACTGCTGGCAATGGCCGACCAGTTGCTGAAGGAACTGGGGATCACTGGCGTGACACTGCACTTGAACACGCTGGGTGATGGCGACAGCCGCGAGGCATGGCGCGCGGCGCTGGTCGAGTATTTCAGCGCGGTGAAGGGGGAACTCTCCGAAGATTCGCAGGAGCGGCTGGAGAAAAACCCGCTGCGGATTCTGGATTCGAAGGACCCGCGTGACCGGAAGTTTGTTGGCGATGCGCCGAAGATCGATGCGTTCCTGTCCGATGACGCCCGCGCTTTCTTCGATGCCGTGACCAGCGGACTGGATGCGGCAGGCGTGAAATGGACCCGCGCCGAAAGCCTGGTGCGCGGGCTGGATTATTACCGCCACACCGCGTTCGAATTCATCCCCGACGAGGGCAGCGAGGCTGCGGGCAAGCTCGGCAGCCAGAGCACGATCCTCGGCGGTGGGCGCTATGATGGCCTGATGGAAAGCCTCGGCGGTGCACCGACCCCGGCGGTGGGCTGGGCTGCGGGGATTGAACGGCTGGCGATGTTGGTTGATGCAGAAGATGTTTGGCTCGGGAGCGCTTTTCTCGATTGCGCAATTGTTGTCGAGGATAACTCGCTTACGAACTTGGCGATGCAACTCGCGCAAAAGTTGAGAGCCAAAGCTAAGAGAAAATCCGATTCTTGCCAGTATACTGTTGAAGTGTTCGCTTCTGGTTCGCGCAAGAAGCGCTTCGATAAAGCGGCAAAACAGCAACCAATGGCGATGCTCATTCTAGACAGCGCTGATGCCTACGATAACATTCGAACTGATCAAGCGCGGGCGACCATGCGAGCTCGAGGGGATGTTGGCGGCGAATTTGGATCCCGAATTTGGTCCATTTTGCAGCTAGATATGGATGTTAGTCCGGAAATCTCTCTGCAGGAGTTTATTAAAGGCGCTCCCGTTCAAATTTGAACGTCACCCCGGGCTTGACCCGGGGTCCCGCTTCCTTCTCGCGGCGGGTTAGATGAAAAGCGGGATCCCGGGTCAGGCCCGGGATGACGACAGATAGAGTGTAGCCCGTGACCATCCCCGCCACCCGTCTTTCCCAGATTGCCAATCGCTTCGCTGAACTCGAAGCGCGGATGGCGTCTGGCCAGTTGGAGGGTGATGCTTTTGTCCAGGCTAGCCGCGACTATGCGGAGCTGGAGCCGGTGGCCAAGGCTGCGCGCGAAGTTCAGGCTATGCGCGAGGAACTGGCCGGGCTGGAGGAAATGCTCGCCGACCCCGAAATGAAGGCCATGGCGGAAGAGGAACTGGCGGATATCCGCGCCCGCCTGCCAGAGGCAGAGCGCTTGCTCGCCGTGGCCATGCTGCCACGCGATGCGGCTGACAGCCGCCCCGCCATGCTGGAAATCCGCGCCGGGACAGGCGGCGATGAAGCCGCCCTGTTCGCCGCTGATCTCTTCCGCATGTATGAGCGTTTTGCGGCGGAAAATGGCTGGAAGGTCGAGCCGATCAGCATGAATGCGAACGACCTTGGCGGGTTCAAGGAAGTGGTCGCCCATGTCACTGGCAATGGCGTGTTTGCGAAGCTGAAATTCGAAAGCGGGGTGCACCGGGTGCAGCGTGTGCCGGTGACGGAGAGCGGCGGACGCATCCATACCTCGGCGGCGACCGTGGCGGTGCTACCCGAACCCGATGATGTCGATGTCAACATCGACACGCAGGATCTGAAGATCGACACCTATCGCGCCAGCGGCGCTGGCGGACAGCACGTCAACACCACGGACAGTGCGATCCGCATCACCTATCTGCCGACCGGGCTGGTGGTGACCTGTCAGGACGGGCGCAGCCAGCACAAGAATAAGGAAAAGGCGATGCAGGTGCTGCGCGCGCGGCTCTATGAGCAGCAGCGCGATGCCGCGCAGGGGGCAGAGGCCGAAGCGCGCAAGGCGATGGTCGGCAGCGGCGACCGCTCCGAACGCATCCGCACCTATAA
>JAGREF010000259.1:0-4087 GCA_020446665.1 Sphingomonadaceae bacterium | reverse complement strand
CGCAGGGCCGCGTGACCGATCACCGCATCGGGCTGACCCTGCACAAGCTGGAAGAAGTGCTCGCCGGGCCGGGGCTGGGCGAACTGGTGAGCGCGCTGATTGCCGAGGATGAGGCCAAGCGGCTTGCGGCGATGGAAGAGTGAGCTACTTCCTCGCTATCCCGTTTGTGTCGAGCCCGTTCGTGTCGAGCGAAGTCGAGACACCAGACCTTGCAGCCTCTCGACTTCGCTCGAGGCGAACGGAGCTAGAGGGATGGTAATCGCCGATGCCCTGCGCATCGCCACGGAGCGGCTTTCCGCAAGCAGCGACACGGCGCGGCTGGATGCGGAACTGCTGATGGCCCATGCTCTGGGTGTCTCGCGTTCGGACCTGCTGCTGCGCCATATGCGCGAACCGGAGCCGGAGAGCTATGCCGCGCTGGTCGAGCGGCGCGCCGGGCATGAGCCTGTGGCCTATATCACCGGCGAGCAGGAATTTTACGGGCGGCCTTTCCGGGTTTCGCCCGCCGTGCTGATCCCGCGCGGGGATAGCGAGGTGCTGATAGAGGCGGCGCTGGACACGGGCATCGCGCAGGGGCGCGTGCTCGACCTGGGGACCGGCTCCGGCGCGTTGCTGCTGACGCTGCTGCTGGAACGGCCCGCGATGGAGGGCGTGGGGATTGATGCCAGTCTTCCAGCGGCTTTGATTGCGATGCAGAACAGCCTGGCGCTGGGCGTGAACCCAGAAGCTGAGCTTTTGGATGGGGCAAAGGGACCCACGGACAGTGTCGCCGTAGGCAAGATCGGGCGCGCGCGCATTATCCAGTCCAGCTGGCGCAAACCGGGATGGGCAGACACTCTCGGCCGCTTCGACCTGATCCTCTGCAACCCGCCCTATGTCGAGGACAATGCCGTTCTCACTCCATCGGTACGCGATCATGAGCCGGCCAGCGCCCTGTTCGCCGGGCCAGAGGGGCTGGACGATTACCGCATAGTGATCCCGCAACTGCCTGCGCTGCTGGCGCGGGGCGGCGTAGCGATCCTTGAAATCGGGCACCGTCAGGCCGTCGCAGTTTCCGCCATTGCCGAGGCTGCCGGTTTCGCCGTCAGTCTGCGAAAAGACCTTGGCGGGCGCGATCGCGCCATAATCTTGCAAAAAGCGCATTAAAGGCTTGGCAAAGCTTTCTGCAGTAGCTAACCCAGCGATCAGGCCAGCAAAGGAGGCATTCTGCCCCTTGCGAGGCCAAGCTCCAACATTTGCAGATCGGGCGGATTTCAGGTCCAGAAACCCGGAAGGCAGATGAAGCGCTGCAGCGCAGTGCGCTGGAGCTATGCGACCTTGCCGCGCCATTTTGGGATCGTGAGCGGCTACGAAAGAGGGCAAACTTCTCTTGAACAATAATCGCAATAATCGTCGTCGCGGACGCAATAGCCGTTCGCAGGGCGGGCCTAATCAGGGCAACCGGATTGACAGCCGCGCACGGGGCAATGCCCCCCAGCTGCTCGACAAGTACAAGAAGCTGGCACAGGACGCGCAGCACAATGGCGACCGGGTGCAGATGGAATATTATCTGCAATTCGCGGACCATTATTTCCGCGTGATCGCCGATAACAAGGCCCGGCAGGATGAACAGCGCACCAAGCGGCAGGACGAGCGCGGAGATTCGCGCGACGATGAGGATGACGATTACGAGGATGGCCGCGAAGAGCGCCAGCCGCGCCAGCGTCGCAATAACCGCCGTGACCGTGACGAAGGTGGCCAGGATCAGGACAACGCGTCTGACGATGGCGGCGAAGACTCATCTTATGAGCCGGAAGAAAACCCCTTCATTCGCGACAATTCACCGCGCGAGGAAAAGCGCCCTGCTCGCAAGCCGCGCGCGAATCCGCGCAGAAAAGTCGCTGCGGAAGACAGCGAAGGCATTGACGCGTCGATCCTGCCGCCTGCCATTGGCGGTGATGCAGATGCAGACGAAGCGCCTGCCAAACCGGCTCCGCGCCGCCGCCGCAAACCGGCTGCCAGCGAGGGCGATGAAACACTCAGCGTAGCAGGCTGACGGTAACAGACGGGGGCAGGCGAGAGCTTCGGCGATGCCACAGGCAGAGACTGTCCCCGCCCGGATTTTTGCGCTGTTCGCAGCGCGCCCGCGTCTGTTAGCGCTGGTTTGCGGTTTGCTGGCCGCCTGCGCTTTTCCGCCTTTGATGCTCTGGCCGCTGGCATTGCTGGCGATGGCGGGGCTGATCTGGCTGGTGCAGACTTCTTCTGGCTGGCGTGAAGCACTGCTGCGCGGCTGGCTGTTCGGCGTCGCGCATTTCACGCTCACCAATAACTGGATCGCCACCGCCTTTACCTATCAGGCGGAAATGCCCGCTGTGCTGGGCTGGCTGGCGGTGCCGCTGCTCTCGCTTTATCTTGCAATCTACCCGGCGCTGGCGGCTCTGGTGGCCTGGCTGATGGCAGGCAGGCGCGGGGCGGGGCAGGCGGGTTTGGCGCTGGCAGGCAGCTGGATTGTCACGGAATGGCTGCGCGGCTGGGTCTTTACCGGCTTTGCCTGGGCGCCGCTCGGCCTGGGTTTTCTCGGTCCATGGAGTACGCCGGGGCTTGCGCGCCTGTTGCCCTGGCTGGGCAGTTTTGGCCTGTCCGGGCTGGTTGTGCTGATCGCTGCGGGGCTGATGGTGCTGGTGCAGCGTCGCCAGTGGATCGGGGCAGGGGCGCTGAGCGTGGTTTTGGCTGCAGGCATGTATGCGCCTGCGATCCAGCCCGAGCAGGATGGGAGCCTGCGCTTCACTCTCGTCCAGCCGGATATCCGGCAGGAAGAAATCAACGATCCGCTGAAATTCGAAGAGCAATTTGCCCGGATCGCTCAGCTCAGTATGCGCAAGGAAGCTGGGTGGCGGATGGTTCTGTGGCCCGAATCCGGCGTGCCGGACTATCTGCGTGATGGCTATCCGCAGCGCTATTACAGCCGCATGACCGCGGGCGGATCGGGAAAGTGATCGGCGAGGACAGCCTGCTTCTGACCGGCGCGGTCGATCTGGAAATTGAGAATGACCGTGCCGTCGGGGCCTATAATGCGGTGACTGCGATTACCGAGCAGGGCGAGATTATCGCGGGCTATAACAAGGCGCATCTGGTGCCCTATGGCGAATATCTGGCCTTGCGCTGGCTGCTGGAACCGCTGGGCGCAACCCGGCTGGTGGCCGGGACGATCGATTTCATCCCCGGTCCGGGGCCGCAAACGCTTGATCTGGGCGAATGGGGCCAGGCAGGTATCCAGATCTGTTACGAGATCGTCTTTCCCGGGCAGGTGGTCGATCCGGAACATCGCCCGGATTATCTCTTCAACCCGTCCAATGATGGCTGGTTCGGCAGCTGGGGCCCGCCCCAGCATCTGGCACAGGCGCGGATGCGCGCGATCGAGGAAGGGCTGCCGGTCCTGCGTTCTACCACCACCGGGATCAGCGCGGTGATCGATTCGCGTGGAGTGGTGCGCCGCCATATCGGCATGCACCGGGCAGAGCGGATAGATGGGCTGATCCCCCCTGCCGCCGCGCCCACGCTCTTTTCCAGACTGGGCAATATCTTGTCTCTTGTCTGGGCAATTCTGTTTCTCGCTATTGCTGCGGTTGCGAAATACCGAAGGTCTGGCTAGAGCAACTCCGCAATTGTCCATAGGCTTCAATCCCCGGGGGACCTGCCCTTATGCGTTCCGAATATCTCTTCACGTCCGAAAGTGTTTCCGAAGGCCATCCTGACAAGGTTTCGGACCAGATTTCAGACTCCATCGTTGATCTGTTTCTCAGCAAGGACCCGGAGGCACGCATCGCCTGCGAAACGCTCACCACCACGCAGCGTGTCGTGCTTGCTGGCGAAATCCGCTGCAAGGGCATCTACGAAAATGGCGAATGGGCGCCGGGTGCTCTGGAAGAGATTGAGCGGGTCGTGCGCGGCACGGTCAAGGATATTGGCTATGAGCAGGACGGCTTCCATTGGGAAACGTTGACCTTCGAAAACCACCTTCACGGCCAGAGCGCGCATATTGCGCAGGGCGTTGATGCCGGAGAAGATGGTTCCAACAAGGATGAAGGCGCGGGCGACCAGGGCATCA
>JAGREF010000258.1 GCA_020446665.1 Sphingomonadaceae bacterium | reverse complement strand
CACAGGGAAGATGCGGCTCCACAGGGCCACTGTTGCGATGGCACCTACGCCCCCGGCCACAACAGCCGCTACCGGGCCGAACAGGAAGGCGAGCCCACCGGAAAAGAAATCCCCAAACTCGTTGGACGCTGAAATGGTCATTTGCGACACGGCCGAAACGCGCCCGCGCTTGTCATCGGGCGTATGCAACTGGATCAGCGACTGGCGGATATAGACCGAGAACATGTCGGCGCAGCCAACAATGAACAGCATGGCCAGCGAAAGGGGCATGGATGTGGACAGGCCAAAGATGATCGTTGCCAACCCAAACACCGCCACCGCCGCCATCATCTTGGGGCCGACATTGTTCTTCAACGGGTTGATAGAGAACCACAGGGCCGTCACCGCAGCCCCGACAGCGGGCGCCATGGCAAGTTGTGCCAGACCAGTTTCGCCGACCTTCAATATGTCACGCGCATAGACCGGGAACAAAGCTGTCGCACCAGCCAGGAACACTGCGAACAGGTCAAGCGTGATTGACCCGAGCACCATCTTGTTCTGCCAAACATAACGCAATCCATCGATCACCTGTCCTACCGGATGACGATTGCGTGCAATTTGCGACTGCGGGACCGGGCCGATAAAACTCAGCGCCAGAATGGATACGACAAAAAGGCCGGCTGCCACACCATGCGGTAAGGCGGGGAATATCCCATAGAGATAGCCCCCCAAGGCGGGCCCGCCGATCATCCCTACCTGCCATGCAATCGAGGATAAGGCGATCGCATTGGGCAGCACAGCCTTGGGCACGAGATTTGGCGCGAGGGCCGACAGAGTAGGGCCTGTGAAAGCGCGGGCAATCCCCAGAACAACCGCCACAAGATACAGCCAGTGCAAAGTCACCGCGTCCTGCTCAGTCAGCAAGGCCAGCACGGTTGCGCAGCCAAGCTGCAGAAAGATCGTCAACCGGGCGAGGTTGCGCCGGTCGAAATGGTCTGCGGCAAGGCCCGTAAAAGGCGTGAGCAGGAAGAGCGGTACGAATTGAAGCAGGCCAATCAATGCCAGCTGCCCCGATGCTCCGGCCACGCTCATCCCGCTGTCACGCGCGATATTATAGGTCTGCCAGCCAATCACCAGCAGCATGCCATATTGCGCCAGCGTCATGGCCATCCGGGCAATGACATAGGCGCGGAAATCCGCGATGCGCAAAGGATGGGGCAAGGTCTTGTCCGTACTCACATCCGGGCCATGGCAGGCGCATCGCCGCTTGCCAAGCAAGCAGATGCTGGACATGAAAAAGCCCGCCTTTCAGCGGGCTCTCTCAAACAGCGTTATGCCGGAAGTCAGCGACTGCGACGCAGCCGCGGATTTGGCTGGAGCGTATCGATCATCATCATGAAATCATCCAGGCGAATGATCCGCTCAAACTGGAAACCGGCGCGTTCGTCACGCGTCCAGATCACATAGGCTTCGATCCGGCCAACAACCGGCAGGCGAATGATGACACGTTTGCCACGGCCCAGTTCTCCGGCATTGTCGATCATGAAACCATGCGCGGAAATATTGCAGATATGCATCTGCAAATCGCCCTGGTCATGCGTCTCCGCAATCACCGGATAATCGACCGGGTGACGCGCGGCTCGCCGCAAGTCAGTTACTGAAAGCTGTGCGCCCACTGTCACAATCCAAGCCCTTCCAACTTTTGTTCGGGAGGGTCTTGGTGCACCAAAATGTCTGTTAAATGGTAAAGCCTGCTCGTCCCAATCTGGTACAAAAGCGCGCTTTTTTGCGGTTTTTAGCGGAAAACTACGCAGTCAGAATGCCGTGTTTCTTCTTGCCGAGGCTCAATTTTATCGTGGCATCACCCGCCAGTTCGACCAATTGCCCGGGATCAGAAACCGTTTCACCATCAAGCTTGACGGCACTCTCCGCAATCTTCCGCTTGGCTTCCCCGTTGGATTGAGTGAAACCGATGGCCGTCAGGATGGCGTTGATCCGCATCCCCTCTGCCCCCAGCGAAAGCGTGGGCAAATCCTCACCCGCGCCGCCACCGGCAAAGGTCTCTGTGGCGGTTGCTTCTGCTGCCTTCGCTGCTGCATCGCCGCGAACCATGGCAGTGACTTCATTAGCGAGCACGATCTTGGCGGCATTGATCTCGGCGCCTTCCAGCGCTTCGAGACGGGCAATCTCATCCAGCGGCAGATCGGTGAACAGGCGCAGGAACTTGCCCACGTCGCGATCATCGGTGTTGCGCCAATATTGCCAGAAATCATAGGCGGGCAGCTGTGTCTCGTTGAGCCAGATCGCACCATCGACTGACTTGCCCATCTTCGCGCCATCGGCCCGCGTGATTAGCGGCGCAGTGAAGCCATAGACTTCCTTGCCATCGATCCGCCGGGCCAGCTCGATCCCGTTGACGATATTGCCCCATTGATCGCTGCCACCCAGCTGCAGGCGGCAATCATAGTCTCGTGAGAGCACGAGGAAGTCATAGGCCTGCATGATCATGTAGTTGAATTCGAGAAAGCTGAGCGGCTGTTCACGATCGAGCCGTAGCTTGACCGAATCGAAGGTGAGCATGCGGTTGATGGTGAAATGCGGGCCGACATCGCGCAGCATCTCAATATAGCCAAGCTTGCTCAGCCAGTCGTCGTTATTGATGAGCAGAGCCCCGGTCTCGCTATCGTCGAATCGGAGGATACGCTCGAAACTGCCCTTGATACCCGCAATGTTGCTGGCGAGCCGTTCGTCGGTCATCAACTGCCGCGTCTCGTCGCGGCCTGATGGATCACCGACCTTGGCCGTGCCGCCACCCATGATCACGATCGGGCGATGGCCCGCCTGCTGCAGCCGCTTGAGCAGCATGATCGAGGCCAGATTGCCGATATGCAGCGAAGGCGCTGTCGGGTCGAAGCCGACATAGCCTGTAACAACCTGCTTGCTGGCCAGCGCATCCAGCGCAGCAGCATCGGTGACCTGATGGAGGTGGCCGCGCTCTTCAAGCAGGCGCAGGAGATCGGACTGGTATGTGCTCATAGTGGCGCAGCGCCTAGCAGCGAATTTCGCCAAGCCCAAGTGGCTTGCGACAGAGGCGGGCTTGGGCAATAGCATCGCGCATGCATTCGCTGACCCTTCATCCCGACTGTACGCCCGGCCCGGTCCGGTCAGTGCAGGCCAATATCGAGCCCAGCCAGGGCGGTTGTACCGTCCGGTTCATCCTTCGGGGGGATATCACCCGGCTGAAAATTCCCGGTTTCATGCCGCCGGGCAGGGCGGATGAATTATGGCAGACGACCTGCTGCGAAATGTTCTGGCAGCACGAAGGGGCCAGCGCCTATCGTGAATTCAATCTGTCCCCGTCGAGCCAATGGGCCTGTTATGATTTTACGGGTCGCAGGGAAGGGCGCAGTGGCGGGGAAGTGAGTGCCATTGCCATTGCCCATGCGCATAATGGGGAGGAGCTTACTCTCCATGCCAGCATTGGCGCAGAACTTCTGCTGCCCGCGCGTGTGGCGCTGACCGCGGTTATCGAGTTGAAGGACGGCATGAAACAATATTGGTCGCTGGCCTTTGGCGATGGGGAGCCGGACTTCCACGATCCGGCCTGTCGCAGCCTCAAACTGGCAGGTGCATTGTGACAATGAAATTCGGGATCGACCGGCTGCTGAGCGAGCCGGAATTGCAGGACCGGCTGAAGGGCCGCCGCGTTGCGCTGGTCGCTCATCCGGCATCAGTTACGGCAAACCTCACGCACAGCCTTGATGCGCTGATCGCTGCCGGGATCAATATCACCAGTGCCTTTGGTCCGCAGCATGGGCTGAAAGGCGACAAGCAGGACAATATGGTCGAGACCGAGGACGAGCTCGATCCGACCTATGGCATCCCTGTTTTCAGCCTCTACGGCACTGTCCGCCGCCCGACCGGACAGATGATGTCCAGCGCGGATGTGTTCCTGTTCGACCTGCAGGATCTCGGTTGCCGGATCTACACCTTCGTCACCACGCTTCTCTATCTGCTGGAAGAGGCGGCGAAACATGGCAAGGAAGTGTGGGTACTAGATCGTCCGAACCCCGCCGGGCGCCCGGTAGAGGGCACACTGCTTGTGCCGGGGCATGAAAGTTTTGTCGGCGCGGCACCCATGCCCATGCGGCACGGGCTGACCATGGGCGAGATGGGGCACTGGTTCATTCGACACTTCAATCTCGATGTCGAATACCACGTTGTCGAAATGCATTATTGGCTGACCGAGGCGGCCCCCGGTTTCGGCTGGCCGGATGATCGCATCTGGATCAATCCCAGCCCCAATGCCGCCAATCTCAACATGGC
>JAGREF010000257.1 GCA_020446665.1 Sphingomonadaceae bacterium | reverse complement strand
TGGCGCTGCTGCTGCTCGCCGCGCTGGCTGGTCACACTGTTGGCTAAGCCAGACAGCAGGAACGGTCAGCCTTTCAGCTGACCCGCCCTGTTAAACCGGAAAAGAAAACCCCGTTCGGAGCGATCCGGGCGGGGTTTTCACTTGCGGCTTAAAGATCTGATCAGGGTCAGGCACACTCGTTAGCTTTTCCTAAGCATTCCCCTGTTACTGCGACACTTGCGGTCGAATTGCCGCAGGTTGCAAGGGTTAACGAGCTTGGCGAGCGTTCCTTTCTCGCGAGAAGTTGCCGAGCGAAGGGCCGCTGCCGCAATGGATGGCTGGCAGTCTGGCACCGAGCACGAATGGCAGGAATTCTCGTCGGGCGACAAGCTGGCCGCCTGGCGCAGGCTTGCCGACGAGGCGTGCGAACCCAATCCGTTCCTTGAAAGCTGGTATCTCCTCCCCAGCCTTGAGAATTTCGATCCAGCTGGCAAGTGCCGCCTGTTCACCACCAGCACAGACAACCAGCTGACGGGCCTGTTGCCGGTGGAATATTGCCAGCAATATTCGCGTTATCCCATTCCGCATCTCGCCAATTGGCGGCATCCCAACATGTTTTGCTCTGTCCCCTTGGTCAGCAAAGGGCATGAGGAGGAATTCTGGCAGGGGCTGCTCGATTGGGCTGATGCCAATGCCAAGGCTGCGCTGTTCCTCCACCTTACTGACCTGCCGGCCGACGGGCAGCTATTTGCCGCGTTACAGGCGGTAATTGCCAGACAAGATCGAGCGGCAGCAGTGGTGATGGACGAAGAGCGTGCCATGCTCAAATCCGATCATTCCCCGGAAGATTATTTTGCCACGTCGATGAGCAGCAAGAAGCGCAAGGAATTGCGCCGCCAGGCCAAACGGTTGAGCGAAGAAGGAGACCTGACTTTCTCCCGCCAATCCGACGCCAGCAAGCTGGAACAGTGGATCGACGAATTCCTCGCGCTGGAGCAGGGTGGCTGGAAAGGTGCGCAAGGTTCGGCCCTCGCCTGTGACCCTTACACCAGCTCGATGTTTCACGCTGTGCTTACAGGGGCAGCCCGTCAGGGCAAGCTGGAGCGGCTGGCGCTGCGTCTGGATGGCAAACCGATTGCCATGCTGGTCAATTTCCTCACCGCGCCGGGGGCCTATTCGTTCAAGACCGCATTTGATGAAGCATGGTCACGCTATTCGCCAGGAGTGCTGATCCAGCGCGAAAATCTCGACCTGCTGGCCAGAGACGACATTGCATGGTGCGATAGCTGCGCTGCTGCAGACCATCCCATGATCGAACGAATCTGGCGTGAGAAACGCCGCATCGTGCGCGTCAGCATTGCCATTGGCGGCCCACTGCGCCGCATGATCTTCCAACAGCTTGCCCGGAAAGAGACCGGTGCTCCTGCCAAAGGACTGTAACCATGGACCTGAACCCGCAAATCTCCGCTGCTGATACCCAGCCAGCAGACGATTCCCACGATACTGGTGCTCCAGTATTCGGGCCTGCCGCGCGCCAGCAATTCGCCGCTGCATATCCTGAACTGCCGCACAAGCTGCGCCACAGCCTTGCCAATCACCATTTGCTGACGCTGGATTCCCTGGCTGCGCTGGCGGGCAAGCTCCCCGTAGAAGAAATCGAGTATAATCGCGGTGACTTGCCTATCGGGATTGATGCGAAGCCAGGCGAAACCGGCCTGACGATCGAGGAAACCATTCGGCATATCGCTACCAGCAACAGCTGGGCTGTGCTCAAACATATCGAGCGGGTGCCGGAATATCGCGCGCTGCTGATGGCACTGCTGGAAGAGATTCGTCCGGAAATCGAGGCCAAGACCGGCAAGATGCTGCGTCCGCAGGGCTTCATCTTCATTTCCAGCCCCAATGCCGTGACCCCGTATCACTTCGATCCGGAACACAACATCCTGCTGCAACTGGTGGGCTCCAAGACCATGACCCAGTTCCCGGCGGGCAATGCCGCCTTTGCGCCGGACGAGATCCACGAGACCTATCATTCCGGCGGCGGGCGTGAACTGACCTGGCATGATGGCCTTGCCGCTGGCGGCCGCGATTATCCTCTTGAGCCGGGCGATGCGGTATTCGTCCCGGTCATGGCGCCGCATTATGTGCGGGTTGGCCCCGAAAGCTCGATTTCCCTGTCGATCACCTGGCGCAGTGAATGGAGCTTTGCCGAAGCGGATGCGCGCTGCTTCAACCGGCTGCTGCGCAAGGCAGGCATGCGCCCCACCGCCCCCGGCCGCTGGCCCGCCAGCAATCGTGGCAAGGCGCTGGCCTATCGGGCATGGCGCAGGATTGCCGGTTCGGATTGACGAAACGGACATTGGGCGACAAAGAACTCCCATGTCCGATCCAGTTTCAATTGACCACCCAACTGCCGAGCAACTTGTCGCTGATCTGGTGCTGCTGCTTGATCTGCAACCCAAGGGCAGCGATCGTTTCGAAGGGCGACGCCGCAAGGATGGCATCGGCCGTGTCTTTGGCGGCCAGGTCATCGCGCAGGCGCTGGCGGCGGCAGAGCGGACCGTGGATGAAGACCGCGTGCCCCATTCGCTGCATGCCTATTTCCTGCGCGGCGGGAGCGAGGAGCATACGATCTGCTATCAGGTGGATCGCCAGTTTGACGGGCGCAGCTTCTCCAATCGCCGTGTGGTGGCGGGGCAGCAGGGCAATCCGATCCTGAACCTCACCACCAGCTTTCAGCGCGCGCAGGATGGGGGCCATCACCAGATGCCGCTCATGCCCGATGTGCCCATGCCGGAAGAACTCGCCAGCGCGGAAGAGCTGCAACGGATGAACTGGGACCAGCTGACCGAGATTGAACGCTTCATGGCCCGGCGCCCCCGCCCGTTTGAAATGCGCCCGGTCAGCCCGCATTCGATCCTTCGCAACGAACCATCGGAACCCGTGCAACATATCTGGCTGCGGACCAAGGCATCTCTGCCAAACGAAGCCCGCATCCACCGGGCTGCACTCGCCTATGTCAGTGACATGTATCTGCTCGCTACGGCTCTGCTGCCCTTCGGCCTCTCCCCCTTGCGCGGTGAAGTAAAGATGGCCAGCCTCGACCACGCGATCTGGTTTCATGAAGCCTTTCACGCGGATGACTGGCTGCTCTATAGCATGGAAGCCCCCTGGAGCGGCCATTCGCGCGGCTTTACGCGCGGCCAGTTCTTCTCTCGCGACGGGCGGCTGGTGGCCAGCACATCGCAGGAAGGGATGCTGCGCAAGGTCGAGCCGTAGGCAGGCTGAGACGGCTTCACGCTCTAATGCGCCATCAGCAGCGGCAGCGGCGGATCTGCCAGCATCCGGTGCGTTACCCCGCCCAGCATGCTTTCCAGCAGGCGCGACTGGCCATAGGCCCCCATGACCAGCACGCTCGCCCCGCGCTCCATGGCGGCATGGCCGAGCAATTCGGAAGGGTGCCCACCCGTGCCGGACAGTTCCACCATCTCTGCTGCAATGTCATGGCGCGAAAGGAATTCTGCGCCGCTGGTTGGCGGCAGATCATATTTCGGCCCCTTGCCTTCGCGCGTGACCGTGGCGAGGACGACCGAGCTGGCTTTCTGCAGCAACGGCACAGCTGCGCGCAAGGCACGCGACGCTTCGGGTGAGCCATCCCAGCCCACCACGGCTGGCCCGCTGCAATCAAAACCCGAAACGCCCCTTGGCACCACCAGCACCGGGGTGCGCGCATTGATTGCGACATCGCCCGCCAGCCGCGACGGGCCGCCACCCATGTCCTGTGGCTCTGTCGCGCTGACCACCAGCACATCGCTGAGCGCGGCATGTTCCATCAGGCGGGTCTCTGCCCAGCCGGATTCCTCGAGCCAGTCCCAGCGAACATCCTCGCCCGCCATGCGCTGTTCCAGCTTTTCCCTCAGCGTCTGTGCCTGTTCGCGGATCACGGGGATGATCTCAGCCCCCATGCCGCCAAAGAAATCACCGGGCATGATGACATCATAACTGACAGCCTGGAGGAAGGTGACATGCCCTTCCATCGCGCGGGCAAGGTCCAGCGCTGCCTGCAACCGGCTTTCCAGACCGTCATCATCGTGAACATGGAGCAAGATCGAACGCATGGCTTCTCTCCTTCCAGAGACTGGCCTTTCGCTGGCCAGTGCTTTGCTTTTGGCCTGCCAGCATAGTTCCACGGCCAGCCGCATCGCGCATTGACCTGTATCAAGCACGCGCCCTTATCCTGAAGTGGAACGCGACATACGCCCCCCTCCCCCGGTCTGGACGCAACGCATATTGTCAGCCATGGCGGGCATGGATGGATTGTGAGGGGGACCCGATAGAACGGGCAAGCAGCACTGCCCTGCAGCCGACTCTAGCCGCCGCGCGAATAGCTGCTGCCACCGCTGCGGCTGCTGAGACCCCAGCCGCGCGATTTCTCGCCAAAGCCGCCGCGTGATGCGGCTGCAGCCTTGGCCGCGCTGCTCGCCGGCCTTACCTTGGGGACGGATTTCGCGCTCTCCAATGCGCGGGCCGAGGCGTAATATTTGCCCGGCGATCCGGCATAGCCCAGCCTTGTACCATTGGCGGTCTGATAGCCATTATCCCGTGTGCTATAGAGCGGCTGGCCAGTGCCCCGGTTCATGCGCGACCAGAAAAAGGCGCCGATGAAGGGCGAGAAATGGCTGCGGTGGTGACGGGTTTCTTCCTGCCCTGTCTGTTCCGCGCATTTGCCTTCGCCCCATTCTTCCTCGCAATCCTCGCGCGCTTCGTATCGCGGGGCTTCCTGCTTGCCCGCAGCAATCGCCTCTTCGCGTTTTTGCGTGCATTCTTCCTTGGTCATCCCGCTCTTGCTGGCGCATTCGAAGACATTCTGGAAAACCTGAAATTCTTCCGCATCAGCGGGCTTTTCAGCAACCACAGCGGCGCTATCGCCGCCGCCGCAGCCGGCAAGGGCCACGCTGCCGCCCAAGACTGCCATACTGGTCAAGGCAACGCGCGATGAACGCTTGCGCCTGTGCGGTCGCTGGCTCTGAAAATTCATCCCGCAATCCCCCTTCGCATCGGAACTCTGTACTGGCATAGCGGCAAGTTCTTAGCAGAATGTTTGCAATAGAGCACTTTCCGACCAATCTGGGTCACCGTGACGGAGCCGATTTTGGCCGAGTGCAAGGATCGAGGAAGGAGCCATGCCGTAGCATGATGACTGACGAGAGACGCCGCAATCGGCCAAAAGGGGCCCGCCCATACGGGTTGCAGCAGGAAGCCCCTCGGACAGCGTCGCCTTGCTGGGACGGGCAACCAGCCCGCCCTGCGCAAGGCTCCT
>JAGREF010000256.1:10726-11415 GCA_020446665.1 Sphingomonadaceae bacterium | reverse complement strand
GCTTCTTTGGCGGACGCGCGGCAACGCCCGAATGGTGCCCGCGCGGGGACCAGATTGCCTTCACCCATATTGCCGGGAAGTTCCGTATTGCCGTGATTTCTCCTCAAGGCGGTAATCTGCGCCATTTGACGGATAGCTGGCAGGATGAGGCACCCACATGGGCACCCAATGGCCGCATTATCCAGTTCTTCCGGACGGAAAAGAACAGCGGCAAGACAGGCCTGTGGCAAGTGGACCTGACGGGCCGCAATGAACGCCGCCTGCCGACCCCGGTTGATGCGTCTGACCCGGCATGGGGCCCGGTCTTGCCGTAATTGCGTGCTTTTAGGATACTCGGGTCAAACGACTCGCCAGTGTAAGGAGAAGAAAATGAACCGGATTTCCATGACCGCCGCGCTCCTTGCGGGCACGATTGCACTGGCCGGGTGCAAGACTACCGCGCCGCCGGATCTGCCGCCAGACCCGACCCCGACCACACGCCCCACTGGCCCGGCCATGCCGGTTCAGACTGGCCCTGTGCTTGGTACGCAGGCGCATTTCCTGGCTGCGGTGAACGGCCAGAATACGGTCTATTTCGATACGGACCGCTATAATATCGACAGTCAGGATGCCTCCATTCTGCAGATGCAGGCGCAATATCTGATGCAGAATCCGGGCATCACCGTGACCATCGAAGGCCATTGTGACGA
>JAGREF010000256.1:0-10691 GCA_020446665.1 Sphingomonadaceae bacterium | reverse complement strand
AACGCCGCGCCAATGCGGCGAAGAACTATCTTGTCAGCCTGGGCGTGCCTGCAGGCCGCATCCAGACGGTCAGCTATGGCAAGGAAGCGCCGGTGGCGCTGGGATCGAACGAAGCCGCATGGGCGCAGAACCGCCGCGCAGCGACGATTGTGATCAACTGATTTGGATTAGCGAGGCAGCAGGCGCGGGGCAGGGATGCTCGGTGCCTGCCAGCCCTCGCTCACCTCTGCATAGCCGGACTGGCCGCGCTTCAGCTGGCTGTTCTCATTTCCGGTGCTGAGTGCAAGGCTGCCCATTGCGAGCACGGAAAAGAAGGCAGAAAGGGCGAGTTGCTTGCTCATTCGGTCTTGCTTTCCTGCGCGGGCCATTGCACCCGCTCTAACGCTATTGCAATGCAACATTTCAATTAGGGATTGGTTCCCGCACTTTGCTTCTGCGGGCAACAACGCCTAGACTGGCAGCCATTACTGTCTGACCAACTGCATGAGGGTACTGGAATTCGCATGAGCCGCGCCCGGCGATCAAATGATTGGGGATTCCCGCGCTGGCGTGGCTATGGCAGCTCGCGCGAGGCGGTGAATGTGCGCATCTGCGACCGTTTTGGCTGCGAAGAGAAGGGCGATTGCCCCGCGCCCAAAGCGCCCAACAGCCCGGATCGCTGGTATTTCTGCCAGAAACACGCGGCGGAATATAATTCCAAATGGGATTATTTCGAAGGGCTGGACAAGGCAGAGAAGGAAGAGCGGGCCAAGGCCGAGCAGACCGAAAATGCAGGCTATGCCGAAGCACAGCATTATGGCTGGGCGGGCAGCGGTGATGGCAGCCGCAGCGCGGATGAAATGCGGGCGCTGGAGGTGCTGGAGCTGGAGGCTGACGCCGATTTTGCCGCGATCAAGAAAGCCTATCGCAACAAGGCGAAAGAGGTTCATCCCGATGTGAAACCGGGGGATGAACTGGCAGCTAAGCAATTCCAGCTGATCCAGGTCTCTTACGAAGTTCTCCGCCAGGCCGAGGAACGGCGCGAGTGGAAGGGCTGACAGGCCTTTCGCCCGTCGCTGCGAGCGAACCGGGCGAAGCGGCCAGCGCGCTGCGCCGCGATGGTGTGGTGGTGATGCGCGATCTCTGGCCGCGCGAAATGATGGAGCAGATCGCCGCGCTGGTCGCCGATGCCCATCCCGAATTTGTCGACAAGGCAAGCCTGACCGACCTGTTCGACAATGGCGAAGGACGTTTCATCGCGCCGGTCACTATCAGCAAATCGTTGCTTCAGACGGGCCTCCTGACCCATGCGACGAAGGAGCAGATTCTCGCTGATGCTCTGGGTGCATCCTATGTGATCGAAGCGTTCGGCATGTTGATGGCAGATAGCGGCTGCCCCGCGCAGGATCCGCATCGCGATGGCGGCTTGCTGTTTCCAGAGACCGGGCTCGACCGGCTGCTTCCCCCCGCATCGCTGACCGTCGCGATCCCGCTGGTGGATGTCGGTCCGGATAATGGGCCAACGGCTTTTCGACCCGGCAGCCATCGCTTTGACGAAGCAGCGGAGCAGGCAGCGCCAGTGGTGCCGGAAATCCCATTGGGCAGCGTGGCAATCTGGGACTTTCGCGTGCTCCATCACGGCTGCGTCAATCGCAGCAGCGCGCCGCGCCCGATGCTGTATTTCACCGCCAGCCGCCCGTTCTGGTTCGATCACAAGAATTTCGGGAAGCGCAATCGGCGGCTGGTGGCCGAGGCTGACGTGATCGGTGAACTTGGCCCGCGATTTGGCCGGGCGGAGACTGCCTAGCGCAACCGGGCCGCGATTGCCTCGGCCATGCGTGGGCCAAGCTCAGGGCCTTGCTCGGGGTAGAGATAGGGCTCGACCAGTTCGGCTTCCATCAGCAGCAGCGCGCCTTGCGGCCCGCGCACCATATCAATCCGGGCATAAAGCGGGGTGGTAAAGGGGATGGCCGCGATCACGCCCAATGCCGTGGCAATATCGCTGTCATTTGGCACTACCGGCACTTCCTGCCCGCCATAGAGCGACTGGATTCGGTAATCCCCCTTCGCCGCGGTCTTCAGCAGCGCATGGGAGAAAGCCCCGTCGACAAAGATGAAACTATATTCGCCTTCCTCGACAATGGCCGGAAGGAAGGGCTGGACCATCGCCGGGCGGTCCATCTGCCAGCCTGCCGGAGGAGGGGCATCGCGCGTGAAACTCTCCTGTCCTTCCGCGCCTGCGCCGACGCGGCGCTTCACGACAACACGGTCACAGTCGAACATGTCGAAGGCGGCATCGACATTTTCGGCATCGGGAGTGTCGAGCCACAGGGTCGGGATGGTCGGTGCGCCTGCCTGTGCCAGCTCCGCCAGATAATGCTTGTCGAGGTTCCAGCGAACCAGAGATGCCGGGTTGCACAGTGGCACTCCGCTGGCCTCTATGGCATCCAGCCGGGCGAGGAATGCGTCGGCTTCATCCTGATAATCCCACGGTGTGCCCACCAGCACCAGATCGAGCCCGGCAAAGGCGCTGTCGGCCTCGTGCCAGTCGATCTCCACCAGCTCCGCGTCGATTTGGGCCAGCGCGGGGCGCAGGGCACCTGTTTGCTGGTCATGTTCAAAGGCATCCGCCCGCCGCAGGGGCGAGCCGGGCAAGGTGCCGGGGCAGGCAAGGAAACCAATCTGCTTCATCGCCTGCCCCTTAGCCTCAAACCGCGTCCAATGCTTGCGCAAAATCGGCGATCAGATCGTCGGCATCCTCGATCCCGACAGAAATACGCACGAGATTGTCAGTGATGCCCAAGGCTGCCTTGCGCTCATCCGGCACGGAAAGATGCGTCATTGCTGCGGGCAGACTGGCCAGCGTTTCCGTGCCGCCCAGGCTCACCGCCAGCTTGGCAATGGTCAGGCTGTCGAGGAAGCGGAAAGCTTCTGCTTCGCCGCCCTTGATGAACACGGAAAAGGTGCTGCCTGCCCCGCTGCAATGGCGATCATAAATATCCTGCTGCGCCGGGTCGGAAATGAAGCCGAGATAACCCAGCCCCTCCACCTTGGGATGGCCGCGCAGAAATTCGCAAACTTTCGCAGCGTTTTCGCCCGCGCGGGTCATGCGCAGTTCTACGGTCTCAAGGCTGCGCAGCAGCATCCACGCAGTGTTGGGGTCGCAAATGCCGCCCATGGTGTTGCGCAATGCGCGCACGGGGTCGATCCATTTCTTCGCGCCTGACACGCTGCCTGCGACCAGATCCGAATGGCCGCCGACATATTTGGTCAGCGAATAGACGACAATGTCGGCGCCATGATCGAGCGGCTTCTGCCACAGCGGACCGAGGAAAGTGTTGTCGATCGCGATCGGCGGGTGATCATCGCCGGTGAAGGCAGCATCGCGCGCATCGCGCATCGCCTCTACATCGACCAGCGCGTTGGTGGGGTTGGCCGGGCTTTCAAGATAGATCAGCGCGACTTTGCCGCCCTGTGCCTCTGCCTGAGCTTGCGCTGTAGCCAGCACTGCGTCCATTTCCGCGCGGCTCGCCTGCGCCGGGAAATCGACATAGGTCACGCCATATCGGGCGAGCACCTTGGCAACGAAGCCTTCGCTGGCAGCATAGAGCGGCCCGGAATGGACGATCACATCGCCTGCGCTGCACATGGCCAGCATCAGGACACAGATCGCGGTCATCCCGCTGGAAAAGACGAGTGCATCCTCCGCCCCGTCCCATACGGACAGGCGATCTTCGAGGATTTCCTGGTTTGGCCCGTTAAAGCGCGAATAGACCAGCCCTTCCGCGCCGCCGGGGCGTTTGCCGGTAATGCCTTCGAAGTGGCGCTTGCCCGCAGCCGCATTTTCAAAGGCAAATGTGCTGGTCTGGAAGATTGGCGGCTTTAGCGCGCCTTCGGACAGGACCGGGTCAAAGCCATGGCCCATCATCAGCGTTGCAGGTTTCAGCGGGCGACCATTGATGGTGGTCACTTCCGGCTTGGGCTTGCGCCGCGGAGTCGGGGGCACAATTGCTTCAGGTGTATCAGACATCGGGGTAAACCTCCCTTTTGGGCGCTGCCGCTTTGCCACTCTGGCACCGCCCGCAACGCTCCCAGGAAGGCAGGAGCTGATTGTCTGGCAAGGGGCCGGGGTTCCTAACCTCCGCAGGAACGCATCTCCCGCTTGCGCAAGCCGCCCATAATGAAGCGGGGTCTCTCACGCAAGAAGGTTTCTCGTGAAACCTGTTCAGACGAGCATTGCGACCGTCCAGCAGAGGCCGATGATCAGGATAATTCCTGCTATGTCGAGCACGAAACCTGCCCCGACCATGCGCGACAACCGGATGCGGCCGGTTGACCAGGCAATGGCATTGGGCCCGGTCCCGGCAGGCAACATGAAGCCCCAGCTGGCCGCTAGTGCGGCGGGCATAGCGAGCAACAGCGGATCGACGCCCAGCGCCACCACAAGGCTGGCGACCACAGGAATGATTGCGCTGGCCGTGGCGACATTGCTGGCGAATTCGGTCACCAGCACGACCATGGCAACGATCGCCAGCGCGGTGACCAGCAAGGGCACGGCGGATAGCGGCAACAGCGCATTGCCCAGCCATTCTGCCAGACCGGATGCCTGCATCCCCGCCGCCAGCGCCAGCCCGCCGCCAAACATCATGATCACGCCCCATGGCGCACGGTCTGCCTCGTCCCAATTCAACAATTTACGCCCGGTGCCGTCAGGCAGAATGAACAGGGCAAAGCTGGCAAGCACGGCAATGGTGCCGTCGGTCCAGCTGCCATCGGGCAGAAAGGGCGCGACCCACAACTGAGTCATCCACAGCAGGAAAGTGATCGCGATAATCGGCAGCAGCCGCTTTTCCGCGGCGGTCCACGGCGCATGATCATCAATCGCCGCACGGGCTGCGGCGACATCGAAAGGATGAGAACTCACC
Organism: Sphingomonadaceae bacterium; assembly: GCA_020446665.1. Lineage (GTDB taxonomy): Bacteria > Pseudomonadota > Alphaproteobacteria > Sphingomonadales > Sphingomonadaceae > JACXVD01. The sequence continues at coordinate 5,787 of JAGREF010000256.1, read as the reverse complement.
TTCTGGAACCGGGCGATGATCCAAGCGGCCAGCGGGATACCAACCAGCACCACCGGCATGCCGAATGCCATCCATTCTGCAAAGCTGATCTTCACGCCGATCATTTCGTCCAGCAGCGCCACGGCAATGCCATTGGTGGGGGAGCCGACAATCGTGCCCAACCCGCCAATCGAGCAGGCAAAGGCGATGCCCATGGGCAAGGCACCTGCAAGGCCTTCCTGCTCTTGCGCATCCAGCCCGCCGCCCGCCAGCACCGCCAGCGCCATCGGCATCATGATCAGCGCGGTGGATGTGTTGGAAATGAGCATGGAGAGGATCGCCGCGCTCATCATGAAGGCCAGCAGCAAGCGCGATTGCCCGCCGCCGCTGCCGATGGATTTCAGGATTGCCAATGACAGCCGCCGGTGCAACCCGGTGCGCTCAATGGCGAGGGCCAGAAAGGCTCCGCCCAGAAGCAGGAACAGGATAGGCGCGTAATAGGCGCTGGCGGTCGCCTTGGCATCCATCACCCCGGCAAGTGGGAGCATGACAAAGGGCAGCAGGGCAGTTGCCGTCAGCGGGATCGCTTCGGTCATCCACCATGCCGCCATCCACACGACCAGCCCGGCCACGATCCAGGCCTGCGGCGGCATGCCAGCGGGGGCGGGCAGCAAGTTCGCCAGAGCCATAGCTGCGAGCCCGGCGAAAAATCCTATACGTGGAACTGTCATGGCCCTCTCAAACTTTGCGTTCCTTGAACCCGAAAGTGACAGTCAGATCAATGGGCCAGGTTTGAGCCGTTTGGCATCTTGTCCTAATGCAGGGAAATGCGAGACTTCGTTTATCTTGATCTCACCCGGAATCGTGGCTGGCCTTGGCCGGATGAGAATTTTGGACTGACCCCGTTATTTGGCAAAGGCGGCTGGTGTGAGACTTGCGGAGTTCCGCAGGTCATGCAGCAGGGAGATATGGTGATGCAGGCGCGCGGTTTGTCTGACATTCGCGGGGCATGGATGCCTAATTGGCTGTTTGACGTGTTTTGTTGCGATGAAGGACTGGCCGAGCAAATCGAGACGCGATTTGGTTTGGCCTCACGCCCGATCGTTACGCCGCGAGGTAAATATCTGAAGGCAAGGCAGGTGTTAATCCCGGTCAGTTCGGCAAATTGGTATTGTGCTGAGCAATTGACAGAGCGATTGAACCAGCAGCATGGCAAAGCGGGCGATCAATGTCATACATGCGGCAAGTGGCGCTATCTGCCGCTCGCGAACGAGCTGTTGCCCCGGCCAGACATTGACGGTCAGCCTGCGAACAGTGCTGCCATCGCCAGCCCGGAGTGGTTTGGTGACGGCATGAAGTCGTTTCGGAATTTGCTTTTTACCAGACCCCTGGCGGAACTGATCTTGTCTGTCTCAAAGGCGGATTTCAAATTGGTCGAGTTGCCAGGATAGTCTGGTCTGCGTGATTATATAAAAAGGGGCGCATCCGCTGATGCGCCCCTTTTTATGTCACCGCATGAAGCTGGCCCTATTTCGGTGCCAGCACCATCAGCATCTGGCGCCCTTCGAGGCGAGGGAAGCTTTCCACCTTGGCCACTTCTTCCACATCGTCACGCACGCGGTTGAGCAGGTCTATGCCCAATTGCTGATGCGCCATTTCACGACCGCGGAAGCGCAGGGTGATCTTCACCTTGTCGCCATTGTCGATGAATTTCGTGACGTTGCGCATCTTCACGTCATAATCATGCGTGTCGATATTCGGGCGCATCTTTACTTCCTTGATGTCCTGCGTCTTCTGCGTCTTGCGCGCGGCGTTAGCCTTCTTCTGCGCTTCGTAGCGATATTTGCCGACATCGAGATATTTGCACACGGGCGGGTCCGCATTGGGCGAGACTTCCACGAGGTTCAGGCCGACTTCTGCGGCTGCCTCTATGGCTTCGCGTGTATACATCACGCCGATATTCTCACCGGTCTCGTCAATGACGCGAACCTTGTCGGACTGAATCATGTTGTCAAAGCGCGGGCCGCTCTTCACGGGCGGGGTGTTCATGCGCCGGGGTGGACGGGCTATAGGAAAGTCTCCTGTATCAGTTGGTCTTGCTTGTTTCGAAGCGCGCTATGTAGTGCCTATTGCACGGATTCGCAAAGGCTAGGTTTACATTGATGTTCATTGGCCTCAGGCGGCCTTGTGCCAGAGCGGAAAACGCGCCAGCTTTTCGCGCGTCGGCACCAGCGCCTCTATCCGCTTTGCAGGTTGCAGGGCGGTGAGGATTTCAGGCGCGGCAGCATCCATCCCCCCGGTCAGCGCGCCAAAGGCTGGCAGAATCATCCGCCCGCTGCCGCTATCGCCGGAACTGATCACGGCGCAGGGGCGGCTGATATGCCGTTCGCGCACCGTCACGCGCAGTTTCGGGTGGAAATGGCCAGACAATTCGGGGCGTGTCTCGCCCGCCAGCGCCTTGTGCCGCAGCACCATTCCGGCGACTTCCAGCTCCTCGGCAATGGTTCCGCCTGCCTTGCGCTCCAGATGCGGATCATGATTGCCGGTGATCCACACCCAGTCCAGCGCGCGGGTGAGGGCCGAGAGCATGCCCGCCGCATGCGGCTCCATCCGTTCCAACCCCGCATCATCATGGAAATTATCCCCCAGCGTATAGACCCGCCGCGCGCCTGTTTCGCGGATCGCCTGCGCCAGACGCTCCAGCGTTTCGCGGCTGTCATAGGGGGGCAGCATCTGCCCGTGGCGGGCATAGAAGCTGGCCTTTTCCAGATGCAGGTCTGCCACCAGCAGCGCATTTTCGCGCGGCCAGTACAGCGCGCGGCCGGGGGTGAGGTGAAACTCCTCCCCACAAAAATCCAGCGCGAACGAAACGGGAACCATGCGCTTCCCTTGCAGCAGCGCGGTGGCTTTGGCAAGGGATGCCTATGACTGATTGGACCCAACATACCGAGCGCGCGAAAGACTGGTTCGAGTCGCTGCGCGATTCCATCTGTGCTGCCTTTGAAGCGATTGAGCGCGAGGCAGGCAGCGATGCCGCTTTCGCCTATGACAGCTGGCAGCGTGAGGAAGAGGGCAATGACAATCCCGGCGGCGGCACGCGCGGGGTGATGAAAGGCAAGGTCTTCGAAAAAGTCGGCGTCAATGTCTCCACCGTCCACGGCAATTTCGCGCCGGAATTTGCTGGCACGATCAACGGGGCGAGCGCAGAGAATCCCGGCTTTTCAGCCACTGGCATCAGCCTGGTTGCGCATATGGCCAATCCGCATGTCCCCGCTGTGCATATGAACACGCGCTTCCTCACTACGGGCAAGGCATGGTTTGGCGGCGGGGCGGATCTGAACCCGCCGATCCCCTATGAAGAGGATACGGAAGAATTCCACGCCGCCTTCCGTGCGGCCTGCGCAGGGCATAATCCGACCTATTATGATCGCTTCAAGAAATGGGCGGATGACTATTTCTATATCCCCCATCGCGGCGTGCATCGGGGGGTAGGCGGCATTTTCTACGACCATCTCGAATGCGAAGATGTCGCCGCGTGGGAGCGCAATTTCGCGTTCACGCAGGATGTCGGCAAGGCCTTTCTTGACATCTTCCCCAAACTGGTCCGCCGCCGCAAGGGCAGCGAATTCTCAGACGCGGAAAAACGCCAGCAGTTGGAATGGCGTGGGCGCTACGCCGAATTCAATCTGGTCTATGACCGGGGGACATTGTTCGGCCTCAAGACCGGTGGCAATGTCGATGCCATCCTGATGAGCCTGCCGCCCGAGGCGAACTGGAGCTGACAAAAGAGGAAAGTGGGAACTATGCGCAGAAACTTATTGCTTGGCACAGCCGTTATCGTTGGACTGTCACTTGTCGTCTCTGGGTGCAATGGAACCGAAACCAGCGAAAGCGAAAGTGGAACTGCGGAGCTGAGCGAGGAACTCAGCAAGTCCGAGCCTGTTGCAGAGGCACCTCCGGCACCGACCACGGGTACGGTGACTGGTGCGTTGACTTATCCCAGCGATTACATCCCTGAAGACATGGAGGCCTGTGCGGAGAATCTCGACACGAAGGAAGTGACCTGCAAGCCCAAGACAGGCGAAGCCAGTTACAGCCTCGAACTGCCTGCCGGTCGCTATCACATCTGGTCCCAAACCGCCGATTATGTAGACTACAAGGCCTATTACAATCCGCTTGCGAAATGCGGCCTCGGCCCGGAATGCCCGAACGACAGCACACCGCTGGAAGTCGAGGTCAAGGCCGGGGAGACGCTTGCCGACATTGATCCGATCGACTGGTATTCCGACTAGGACGCATTGTCGCCCGCCTGCGGCATTCCCCAACCGGCGGCTTTCACCTTCGCTTTCCCATAGGCGATGAGGCAGCGCATATAGCGTTTCTGGAATTCGATCGGGTCGTCCACCGCATCGTCAATCGCGGCCCATTGGGGGCAGGTCTTGCTGGCAGGCTGGCCGGTGGCCGGGTCGGTATAGGTGAACTGGAATGTCGCCACGTCATCGTCGATGCGCAGGAAGTTGAAACAGCCGGCCCCTTCGCAGGCATCGGCCTGCACTTGCTCTGCGCTGAAGCGATAGACCTGATTGACGAGGATGTGTTCGGTTGAAAGCAACAGGTCCATGATGTTCCATTTGCGATGCTGCCCGTCTGCCGGACCGAGCGGCTGGCTGGCGGTGCATAGGCTGCTATCCTCTTTCGGGCATTTGGGCGGGGGCAGCTTCAGCGTGCCGTCAATGACCGCATAGACCACCGGAACGCCGGCAGGCGGCAGGCCGGGATCGCGCTGGCCCGGCGCATGTTCGCCTGCACCATGTTTGCGCGCGTGGAACACTTCCAGCACCGAATCCGAAAACAGCCCGAACCGGGTGCCGCCATCAATATACATGGTGTTGTCGATGAAAGCGGGCGGGGCGGCCATCGGGGCGGAAGAGCTGGCGATGATCGCGCTGACATAGCAATCCTTCCACTGCGCGGCCTTGCCTTGCGCATTGGTGACATAGCGTGTGGCCATATCACCCAGATCAAAGGCGACCGCATGGCCGCTATCGGCATCGGTCGCCCCGACATAGAGCCTTGCGCCATCAGCATAGCGGGCGGCGACCTGTTGCATCACCGCGTCGGTCAGATAGCCGCTCAGGCGGCTGCGCAGAGGCTCCAGATTGGCGAAGGAGCCATGCTCCAGCAGCGCGGCATAATCCGCCGGGCCGATCTTGCCGTCGGTCGGCTTGGCATAGACGGTCAGCAGCTCGCTCTCGCTGTCGATTGTATAGCCCTGCACCGCCGTGGAACTGTCTCCGACAAAGGCGAAAGTGGCAAGGATCGAGCCTGTGCTGATCCCGGTCACCACCTGGAAATCAGGCAAAGTGCCATCGCCGCTCCACCCGCCCAGCACGCCCGCTCCGAACGCCCCGTGCTCGCTCCCGCCGGACAGGGTCAGCACCAGTGGCGGCGCACCCGCATGGTCTTTGCTGTCATAGCTGGTCAGGCTGGCGTCGATCTGCTTTGCGAGGGGAGAGAAGGGTGCAGGCGGCGTGGCAATGGGCGGTGCGGCGACTTCGATCGGAATGGTGACGAAACTGCACATCTTGTTGTCCGGCGTCAGCGCAGCATTCTGCGCGCAGCCACCTAGCCCCGCCATCAGGCCAATCCCTGTCAGAGCCAGCAGGCCCGCCATCTTTACCGTTCGCATTGCAAATCCCCCACAATCTGGCGGGAAACCTGCACAGATGATGGTTAATTTCAGGTAAGCATAAAGTTGCAAAAGGCGCTGAATGCTGTGGGCGGGGCAGGGCGTGAGGGGGCGGAGGG
>JAGREF010000255.1 GCA_020446665.1 Sphingomonadaceae bacterium | reverse complement strand
GGGATCGACGAGACCATGCGCGTCCAGGCGAAGGGGGCAACGGCATTGGAGCGAACATTGAAGCGTTGCATGTCGAGGGCGATGGATTTCGAGAGCGCCACGATGCCCAGCTTCGCCGACATGTAGTTCGCCTGCCCCAGGTTGCCGATCAGCCCCGAAGTCGATGCCATGTGGACATAGGCACCGCTTGCCTGCTGCTTGAAGTGCGGAGCGGCCGCCCGGCTGACATTGAAGCTACCCTTGAGGTGGACGCCGAGCACCGCGTCGAAATCCTCTTCCGTCATCTTGTGAAAGAGCACGTCGCGCAGGTTTCCGGCATTGTTCACCACCGCGTCTAACCTGCCGAATGTGTCGATTGCGGCGCGGACCATGGCCTGCCCACCGTCCCATTCGGCCACGCTATCGTGATTGGCGATAGCCTTGCCGCCCTTTGCCTTGATTTCTTCGGCTACCTGCTCTGCGGGCGAGCCATCGCCTTCGTCATCGCCCGAAAGCGCCACGCCCAGATCATTGACCACAACCGATGCCCCGGCCTTGGCGAACTCAAGTGCTATCCCCCGACCTACGCCACGTCCGGCGCCGGTAACAAGCGCGACCTTGCCCTCCATCATACCCATGCGTGCATTCCTTGTGGGGTTGTTGGCTTCAATAGCTCTTGGGAAGGTCAAGTACCTTCTCGGCAATAAAGCTCATGATTAGTTGTTCGGTGATCGGCGCGAGCCGGGTCAGCGCGCTTTCGCGATAGAGCCGCTCGACATGATATTCCTTCGCATAACCAAACCCGCCATGCGTTGCGACGGCTTGCCATGCTGCATCGTGACAGGCGCGCGCAGCCAGAAACTTGGCGGCATTCGCCTCTGCCCCGCAGGGCAGCCCGCTATCGTATAGGCGCGCGGCCTTTTCCACCATCAACCATGCGCTTTCGAGATACATCCACTTTTCCGCAAGCGGGTGCTGGATGCCCTGATTCATGCCGATCTGACGGCCAAACACCACCCGTTCCTTTGCATATTGGGTAGCGCGTTGCAGCGCATCGCGTCCGATGCCAACTGCTTCGCAGCCTATCAGGATACGCTCGGGATTGAGCGAGTGGAGGATGTAGCCAAAGCCCTTGCCTTCCTCGCCGATGCGGTCTTCGTCGGGAATGAACAGATCTTCGATGAAAATGGCATTGGAATCGACGGCCTTGCGGCCCATTTTCGGGATCAGATGCACATCGATCTTGGACCGGTCGAGATCGGTGTAGAAAATTGTGATGCCGTCTGTCGGCTTGTCGCAATCTTCAAACTTCGTCGTCCGCGTCAGCAGCATAATCTTGTTCGCCACCTGCGCGGTGGAGGTCCACACCTTCTGCCCGTTCACGCGGTAACCGCCCGGCACTTTCTCCGCGAATGTCTTGATCCGCGTGGTGTTCAGCCCGGCATCAGGCTCGGTAAAGCCGAAACAGCACTGGTCTTCACCCGAAACCAGCCGGGGAACCCAGCGCGCCTTTTGTTCATCCGTGCCTTTCACCACGATCGGGTGCGGGCCGAACAGGTTGATATGGATGGTAGACGCCGCTGCAAAACCGCCGCCGCTGGCCGCAACGATGTTCATCATCGTCATCGCTTCGGTTACGCCAAGCCCGGAACCGCCATATTCCTCTGGCATGGTAATTCCCAGCCAGCCGCCATCAGCCATGGCCTTGTGAAATTCGCGCGGAAATTTTCCGTCGTTATCGCGCGCCAGCCAGTATTCGTCGCCAAATGGCGCGCATGCTGCGCGCACGCCATCGCGGATAGCTTCGAGATCTTCCTCGGTTGGAAGCGGACGGGCGTTACTCATGCGGATTCTCCTGCCGCGGCCAGAGTTTTGCGCGCGGCCTTCAGGTGGGGAATGTCATACATCTTGCCGTCAATTCCCAGCGTTCCCGCATCGGGACTGGCGGCAAAGGCAGCCACGATTTTGCGTGCCTCAGCGATGTCATCCTCTGACGGGGAAAAGCAGCGATTGATTGTTTCGATCTGCGCGGGGTGGATGGCGATGCGCCCGGTAAAGCCATCGCGACGGGCCTTGCGGCAATCGGCTTCCAGCCCGTCAGCATCGCGAAAATCGGCAAAGAGCGTGTCAATGGGCGCGACCCCGGCATTGGCTGCGGCAAAAAGGCATTGTGCGCGCGCGATCTGAAAGGGGAAGGTCCAGCTGCCATCCTCTTCCTTGTTCGTGGTCACGCCGATAACTGCGCCCAGATCTTCTGCGCCCCAGGTCAGGCCAGCCAGCCTGCTGTGCGCCGGGGCGTAAGAGCCGAGGGCAAACATGGCGGCAGGCGTTTCCGTGGCGACAACTACAATTCTGATGCTTTTGGCCGGCATTCCGGCAGCCGCCTCGAGCGGGTCAATCATGGCGCTGATTGTTTCAATATCGTGAGCGCCATTGGCCTTGGGCACGACAATTCCGGCAAGGCCGGGCTTGACCACAGCGGCCAGATCGTCCTGCGTCATGCCGGTATCGAGCGGATTGACGCGCACAAACAGCGACGGTTCCAGTTCATCGGCTCGGGTCAGCCATTCCGCGACGAGACCACGAGCCATGTCCTTTTGCGAAGGCGCAACTGCATCTTCAAGATCGAAGATCAGCACGTCGGCTCCGCTTGTCTGAGCTTTGGCGAATTTCCGGTCGGAATCGCCGGGAACGAACAGGAGCGAGCGCATTCTCATTGGACAGGCTTCTTCAACATCAGGGCATTGCGAATGGTGCGACATACGACCTCGTCACGCTGGTTCAGGCCAACATGTTCAAAGGTTACAATGCCCTGCGAGGGTCGTGACTTGCTCTCGCGCAATTCCATCACCGTCGTGCGCGAGCGGATCGTGTCTCCGGCAAAGACCGGCTTTGGGAAAGTCGTGTCAGTCATGCCCAGATTGGCGACCGTGGTCCCCAGTGTGGTATCCTGAACGCTCAACCCGATCACCAGACCGAGAGTGAAAATCGAGTTGACCAGCGGTTTGCCGAACTCGGTTTGTGCCGCATAGGCATGATCGATGTGAAGCTGTGCCGGGTTATAGGTGAGCGCAGAGAACAACATATTGTCGTTCTCCAGCACGGTGCGACGAATTTCGTGATCGAACACCTGTCCGACCTCGAGCTCATCGAAAAACAAGCCTGCCATGAAGGTTTCCTCTCAGTCCTTTCGGCCCAGAATTGCGACCGCGGCAACACTGTTGAAGGGCGCACCGCCAAGATTGTGCGTCAGCCCCAGTTCGACATTGGCGCGTTGCCGATCCCCGGCGCGCTCCAGCAATTGGTTATAGACCTCATAGGCCATGCGCAGGCCCGATGCACCTACCGGGTGGCCAAAACACTTCAGCCCGCCATCAAGCTGGCAGGGAATGTCGCCATCGGCATCGTAACGTCCGTCAAGGATATCAGCGGGCGCGCGGCCAGCATCGGACAGCCCAAGGTCTTCCATGATCACCAGCTCTGTGATGGAGAAGCAATCATGCACTTCAGTTACGTCGATATCTGCCTTTGGATCACTGATCCCGGCTTCGGCATAGGCTCGCTGCGCGGCGGCCTGTGTGTTGGGCACCGATGAACCGTCCCAGTCACCATATTGCATTTCATTGCCATTGCTGGCGGAAAGTTGCACCGCCTTGATCGTAACCGGATTGTCTATTCCCAACTCACGGGCGATTTCAGGCGTCGTAACGATTGCCGCTGCCGCACCATCTGATACACCGCAGCAATCGAACAGTCCCAGTGGATCGGCTATCAGCGGTGCTGACAGGATCTTTTCTATGTCGATGGCCTTGCGCAAATGGGCCTTGGGCGACTTCGCGCCATTCTGGTGGCTCTTCCATGAGACATGCGCCATCGCCCGTTTCAGGTCACTGGAATCGATATTGTGGCGTGCGGCGTAGGCTCCGGCGAGCTGCGCAAAAGTGCCGGGCGCCGAGCCATAGGGCATCCACAAATCGTTCTGCACACCCTTGGTGCGCAAGGGCAGGCCAGCATAGCCGGTGTCCTTGAGCTTTTCTACACCTACAGCAAGCGCGATATCGACCGCGCCCGATGCAACGGCATAGGCCGCGCCGCGCAGGGCTTCCGTCCCCGTGGCGCACATGTTTTCCACGCGGGTGACGGGCACCCGGTCCAGCCGCAAGGCATGGGCAGCGGGCAGGGCGCTATTGCCAACATTGATATCATCAAGTGCGTTGCCGACCCATGCCGCGCCAATGCGTGCAGATTCGATTCCCGCATCAGCCAGCGCTTCGGTAAAGGCCTCTACCATCAGTCCGTCTGCGCCCTTGTCCCACCGTTCGCCAAAACGGGTGCAGCCCATGCCGATAATGGCAACCTTGTCCTTGATCCCGGCAGCCATCAGGCGTCTCCCAGTGCTGGCCGGTCAAGCGGTGCAGCTTTCCAGAAATAGGTGCGAAAGCCCAATGAGCTGTTTTTCGACTTGATCCGCAAATGCATACGCACGTCCTGCCCAACCTCGAAACCGGTCACCGGACGGTCGACCATTTCCATCAGTACGCGCGCACCATTGGTGAACTGGACAAGGCCGAAATCGAAGGGAGGATCGGGCGTGAAATTGAGCCTGTCAGCGGTAATCGAGACGATTTGTGCCGATTCATCGGCCAGTCGCACATCTTCCAGTGTTTCAGGTGTGTGGAGCGATGGGTTGACGGGAATATCGCTCTTGGGAAACTGCACATTGCCCTGGCTGTCGCGTCCACCGATAAAGCCGATTGTATCGCGACCGATGCGCTCCAGCACGGTGGCTTGCGCCTTCTGATTGAATTCTGCGCGCATTCCCCAATCGATATCGATTCCGCCTGTCAGGCTAAGGAAGCGGGAAATGTTGGTAAGGCGCTGCCCTTTACCCAGCGCCTGCACCATGGTTGACGCACCCGGCACCTCTTCGTCGACTCGAAAGACCATGGCATCGGCGCCACTGCCAAACCCCACCAGCAACACCATTTCTCCCGGCTGAGCTGCTGCGAGGGCAAGGCCAAAGCCGTAAAGCGGGTGTGCCGCACCCAGATCGCCGGCATTTTCCGTAACGGTCGCGCAGTGATTGGGGGCGTTGGATTGCAGGGCTCTGGCGCAGGCTGCCCAGCAGCCACTGGCCGGTTCGGCCAGCGCGACATGGGCAATGTCCTCTGGTGTAACACCGGCCATGTCACATGCGGCCTTGATCGTTGGCAGCAGGATCTCACCCACAGCGGTATCCCGCACAAAGCGTTCTTCATAGGCGTAGGAAGTGGGATGCTCCTGCGAGGCGTAGCGATCGATGAAATCGTGAGTCAGTGATGCATAGCCGACCAGTTCCGCGCAGCCGGCCTGCCCGGTGCGCACGGCGGCAGCGCCATCGCCGAATGCAAGCTGTGAAGGGTTGCCAGGCTGAACCTCCCGCTTGTCCGCAGCTGCGATAACTTCGCCACTAGAGGCCAGCAAGGCATCGAGCAAGGCGGTTGTCGCGGCGCGGCGCGAATTGGCCGCGTCGGCCGATCTAGTGCTGCGCGGAAAGGCCAGCGCATCGATCATCATGGCAGCTTGTGAACGATCTGTGAAATAGGCTGACGTGGAGGCGAACCGCACTGCGGCAGGCGGGGCCTTGCCAATGAGTGTGCGGCTTGCCTCCGCCGCAAGCGTTAGCGGATCTTCATCCCAGCTGGCTACGGCGCGCAGGCCTTTTCCTGGCATGGAAAGCCCGGTCCACGCCAATTCGCGCGCTGCGACCTTTCTGTCGAGACGCAGATAGGGGAGGTATCCTCCAATCGACTTGATCCAGGTGCCCATATCCCCCAACTTATGCGTTCTTGTTGTTATCCAAAACGGGCCCGACTTTTGGCAAAGAGCGTGTCAGGCAGAACAGTAGTAAACATGTTGACGAAGAGATTGCAAGTCTATAGTCCAAAATCCAAGACACGGGGGAGTGCTGTGATTTTTCGCGAAGATGCGCTGACGGGCAAGTCAATTCTTATCACTGGTGGTGGTGGCGGGCTGGGCAAGCAAATTGCCGCCGCACTTTCTGGCCTGGGTGCAAATATCCATATCTGCGGGCGACGCCTCGCCATGCTTGAGGAGACCGCCCAAGAGATTGCCGCAAGCACGGGTGGCGCGGTCTCAGCTCACGCCTGTGATGTGCGCGATGCCGATGCCGTTGACGCGATGATCGGAGATATCTGGAAAGAAGATCCGCTAACCGGTCTTGTCAACAATGCCGCGGCCAATTTCATCTCACCGACCAAGGATCTGAGCGCGCGTGGCTTTCGCGCCATCACCTCCACTGTGATGGATGGCAGTTTTCACGCAACCCTGTCCTGCGGGAAGCGCTGGATTGATCAGGGGATCAAGGGTGCTGTTGTCTCCAATCTCGTCACCTGGGTCTGGACCGGTTCTGCATTCGTGGTGCCATCCGCCATGGCCAAGACGGCGCTACATGCCATGACTATGTCACTGGCGAGCGAATGGGGCCCTTATGGCATCCGCCTGAACGCCACGGCACCCGGCCCGTTTCCTACGCCTGAAGCATGGGAAAAGCTTAACCCACTTCCTGATACCCAAAGCTCGGCGACGAATTGCGATACCATTCCCATGCGGCGTTATGGCGAAATGCCCGAGTTGACCAATCTGATTGCCTTCTTGCTCTCTGACGCGTGCAACTTCCTGACCGGGCAGACGATTGCCATCGACGGCGGACAGCACCTCGCCGCACCCAGCACTTTCGCGGACCTGACCAACCTGACGGCGGAACAGTGGCAGGCCGCGCGTGATGCAATCGAGGCGTCTACGGCAAAGTCCAAAGCGGCGCAGGGCAAGGGATGATCTGATGATTGAACGCAGTATCTTTGAGTCCGAGCACGAAATCTGGCGCGAATCTGTGCGCCGGTTTGTCGAAACCGAGATCGTTCCGTATCACGATCAGTGGGAAGAAGATGGTATCGTCCCACGGGAACTTTGGACCAAGGCTGGTGAAGCGGGAATGCTGTGTTGCACAGTTCCCGAAGAATATGGCGGTCTCGGCGCAGGCTACCTTTATGACGTTGTAGTGTTTGAGGAATTGTGGCGAGCCGGCACGAGCGGACCCGGCTTTCTGATCCACACGGATCTGGTTGCCACCTATATCAAGTCCTTCGGCACCGAGGAGCAGAAAAAGCACTGGCTGCCCAAGATGGTGACGGGTGAAGCGATCGGTTCTCTGGGCATGACGGAACCGCACGCGGGCTCCGATCTCAAGGCCATCCGTACGAGCGCTGTGCGCGATGGAGATGACTATGTGATCAATGGACAGAAGGTGTTCATTTCCAACGGCCAGATGTGTGATGTGTTGGTTTTGGCCACAAAGACCGATGCCGATGCAGGCGCTCATGGGGTGACTTTATTCCTAGTCGATACTAGTCTGCCAGGCTTCAAACGCGGCAACAATCTCAAGAAGCTGGGCATGAAGGCGCAAGATACGTCGGAGCTGTTCTTCGAGGATTTGCGCGTCCCTGCAAGCGCCATGCTCGGCAACGAAGGCGAGGGCTTCAAGCTGATGATGACAAAGCTGGCGCAAGAGCGGCTGGCCCAAGCTATCCGTTCGGCCACAGTCACGGAAACCATGCTCGAATGGACGGTGGACTACACCAGCGAACGCAATGCCTTCGGCCAGACCATTGCCGATTTCCAGAACACCCAGTTC
>JAGREF010000254.1 GCA_020446665.1 Sphingomonadaceae bacterium | reverse complement strand
GGCTGCTGCTGGCCTCGGGCATGTCGATCCTGACGGCATGGGTCAGCAGCGGCGCGGTGATCATGAAGATGATCATCAGCACCAGCATCACGTCCACCAGCGGCGTGACGTTGATTTCCGCCATCGGCGCACGGCGCGATCCGCGTCCACGGCGGGTTGAATGGAGACCCATCGCCATTTTACAGCTTCTCGATTTCGCGGCTTAGGCTCGCATGGAACCGGTCTGCAAAGCGCTGCAAACGCGCTTCGAACATGTTCACGCTGTTGGAATAGCGGTTATAGGCAATCACTGCGGGGATCGCGGCGAACAGGCCGATGGCAGTCGCAAACAGCGCCTCCGAAATGCCCGGCGCGACGACAGCGAGCGAGCTGTTCTGCTGCATCCCGATCTGGAAGAAGCTGTTCATGATCCCCCACACCGTGCCGAACAGGCCCACGAAAGGCGCGACCGATCCGACTGTGGCGAGGAAGTTCAGCCGTCCGGCGAGTTCATCGGATTCCTGCGCGACCTGGCTTTCCATGGCCCCTGCAATACGCTGGCGCGCACCATCGCGATCCAGCAGTTTGGGGCTGGTCGAACGGCGCCATTCGGAAAATCCGGCCACAGCCACCCGCGAGGACGGATTGGCGCGCTTGCCCTGCCATTTCATGAAGGCATCAAAATCTTCTGCCTGCCAGAACTCTTCCTCGAATGTTGCGCATCGTTTGCGCAGGCCGGCCATGCGCACTGCGAAGGAGATGATGATCATCCATACCCACAGGCTGGCAAGAAGCAGCCCGGCCATCACCGCCTGCACCACGATATCGGCATCGAGGAACAGTTTGAGCGGGTCGAGCCGCGTGGGTGCGGCGGCCAGAAAATAATAGGCAGTCATGCAGTCCCTTCCTGGACAAGAACTTGTTTGAAGGCTTCGCGCCATGCCTCGGGCTGGCGGCGGGGGCGACCATCCGGCGCCACGAACCCGACCCGCAGGCTCGCTTCGGCAAGAACTTCACCCTCTCGCGAGGCGCGCTGCTGCATTCGGCAGCTCGCAGCACGCATATCGGTGCAATATGTTTCGATCACCACATCGTCATCCAGCCTGGCCGGGCGGAGGTAGCGCAGATTGATCTCTGACACGGCATAGGCCCCCTCCCCCGCTTCAATCGCAGCGCGCTGGTCTATGCCCAGCAGGCGCAACAGGTCAGACCGGGCGCGTTCGAACCAGCGCAGGTAATTGGCGTGATAGGTAATGCCCGACAGATCGGTATCTTCGTAATAGACGCGCACCGCATAAAGGTGGCGCGGTCCATCGAGGCAACCGCCGGGAGGGGTGGGCTGTATCGTCATGATCGGTGCAGGCTTTAGCAAAGCCGCGAGTCGCACGGCAAGCGGCGTGTTCAACGATCCTGCCGAATGCGCTGGAACGCCTTTCTCAAGCGATCATTCGACCCAGCGCCTGCCCGCCGAACAGATGCACATGCAGATGCGGCACTTCCTGCCCGCCATTCTGCCCGATATTCGCCAGCAGGCGATAACCCGGCTCCACCAGCCCCAGCTGACGGGCAACATTGCCAACTGCCCGGATAAAGCCGGCCACTTCCTCTGCCTCTGCCCTCGCGGAGAAATCATCCCAGCTGACCCAGCGCCCGCGCGGAATCACCAGCACGTGAATTTCCGCCTGCGGGTTGATGTCGTGAAAGGCAATCGCCCACTCATCTTCATAGACCCGGTTTGACGGGATTTCGTCGCGCAGAATCTTGGCGAAGATATTGTTGTCGTCATAGGGCAGCGTCGGGTCGATGGGCATTATTCTGCGCTCCTGCTCGCTTTTTCGACTAGGCCGGACACGCCTTCGCGGCGGTCGAGTTCGGCCATCACTTCTTCCAGTGCCACGCCCTTGGCCTGCAGCAGCACCATCAGGTGGAAGATGACATCGGCGGCTTCGCCAACCAGCTCGCCCCGATCTTCCGCCAGCGCGGCGACCACGGCTTCCACCGCTTCCTCGCCCAGCTTGCGCGCGATGACCGGCACGCCGCGCGCATTGAGTTTGGCGACATAACTTGAGTCAGGGTCAGCGCTGCTGCGCTCGGCAATTACCTGTTCGAGGCGGGTCAGAGTGTCCATGCGGCCTGCCATGGCGCTGGCAGGGGCATAAGGTCAAGCCGCTATCACTCGTCGTCTGGATCGCGATCATGGGGCGGGCGGCGGCGCGCGCCGTAACGCCCCAGAACCACTCCAATCACGCCCAGCGCGAAAAGGGCCAGATTGGAGGGTTCGGGAACGGGGATGCCACCGCCCGCATAGGCGGGGGTGGCAACCGAAAACAGCAATGTCGGGACCAGGAGACGTTGCATGCCCTGATTAATGCACAGCCAATGCCAGTTTTGCGCATGGCAGCTTGCAGGCCGATCGCAGTGGTTAACGCAAATTATGACCTGACCGCGAGTGTAAGAAATCCCGACGGTTTCAAGCCCGCGCTGGCAGCCCCGCCGCGCGCAAGGCAGCATGCGCCTCGGCAATCGTATAGGTTCCGAAATGGAAGATAGAGGCGGCCAGTACTGCGCTGGCATGGCCCTGTGTCACGCCTTCGACCAGATGATCGAGCGTCCCCACCCCGCCACTGGCCACTACCGGCACCGACACGGCATCCGCGATGCTGCGCGTCAGTTTGAGGTCATAGCCCTTTTGCGTGCCGTCGCCGTCCATGGAGGTAACCAGCAATTCGCCCGCGCCCAGTTCCGCCAGCTTCACCGCATGTTCGATGGCATCGATCCCGGTTGGCTTGCGCCCGCCATGGGTGAATATCTCGTAGTGATCTTCGTTCCAGCGCGCATCGATGCTGGCAACGCAGCACTGGCTGCCCATCTTCTCGGCAATGTCGGAGACGACTTCGGGGCGGGAAACAGCCGCGCTGTTGACCGCCACCTTGTCCGCACCCGCCAGCAGCAGCGCGCGCGCATCCTCCACTGTGCGCACCCCGCCGCCCACCGTTACTGGCATGAAGCACACTTCTGCTGTGCGCCGGACAATATCGAGCAGGGTACCGCGCCCTTCATGGCTGGCGGAAATATCGAGGAAACACAGCTCGTCTGCGCCTGCCGCATCATAGGCCTGCGCCTGCTCGACCGGATCGCCCGCGTCCTGCAGATCGACGAAATTGACCCCCTTGACCACGCGCCCATCGGCCACGTCGAGACAGGGAATGACACGGATACGGACAGTCATTCAGCGATCCTAATCATGACTTTGGCGCAGCTTTCATCCACTTCCGGATCGCAGGCCTGATCCGCTTTGTTGCTCATGGCCAATCCATATATTCCGGCTGCAATGATCAGGATTGCTCCGGCGAGATACCACATGATCGCCGCCCAAAAGAGCGAGGGCGTGCGATGGCGATAAATGTGGCGATTGCCAATGGCCGTATGCCCGCGATAGGCATCGGTCCCAATAAACACGATCAATATCGCACTGGCCAGAGCAGACAGCGCCATGATCATGCGCGATTGCCCATCGCGATGGCTGCCGCCAGGTCCAGCCGTCCTTCATAAAGCGCACGCCCGGTTATGACGCCTTCGATCCCCTCTTCGGCATGCATGGACAGGACATGGATATCGTCCAGCCCCTTGACCCCGCCGCTGGCGATCACGGGAATATCGACTTGCCGCGCCAGCTCGACCGTCGCATCGATGTTAACGCCCTTGAGCAGCCCGTCGCGCCCAATATCGGTGAACAGCAGGCTAGCAACGCCTGCATCCTCGAACCGGCGAGCGAGATCGACCACGGGCACGTCAGACACATCGGCCCAGCCTTCGGTCGCGACCAGGCCGTCTTTCGCATCCACGGCGACCACGATCCCGCCGGGAAAGCTGCGTGCCATGTCTTTCACAAAATCCGGATCCTTCAGAGCGGCAGAGCCCATCACCACACGCGCTACGCCCAAATCGAACCACCCTTCCACCGCTTCACGCGTGCGGATGCCGCCACCCAGCTGGACATGGCCGGGGAACGCTTCGACGATAGCCTCCACGGCTTGCGCGTTCTCCGCGCGCCCGGCGAAGCTGCCGTCAAGGTCAACCACATGCAGATGATGCGCGCCCGCCTCAGCAAAGATCAGCGCCTGCGCCGCAGGGTTATCGCCATAAACAGTGGCGCGGTCCATATCGCCTTCAGCCAGGCGAACGACCTGTCCGGCCTTCAGGTCGATGGCGGGAAAGACAATCATCACGGTTTCCAGTCGAGAAATCTTGCAAGCAATTCCAGTCCGTAGCGCTGGCTCTTTTCCGGATGGAACTGCACACCCAGCATATTTTCGCGTGCCACGGCTGCCACCAGTCCGCCGCCATGATCGGTCATTGCGGCAACGTCCCGGCCATTATCGGGCACGAAGTGGTAGGAATGAAGGAAATAGGCCTCCCCTTCCTCAATCAGTTCCGCCCCGTCGCTGTGGTGCGCATGGACCACATCGTTCCAGCCCATATGCGGTACCTTGATCGCCGGATCGGTCCGTTCAATCATGCGCACTTCGCCCGGGATCCAGCCGAGGCCACAGGTGATCCCATGTTCCACGCCCTGTGTCGCCAGCAATTGCATCCCAACGCAAATGCCGAGGAAAGGCACGCCATCCTCCAGCACGCGCTCTTCCAAAGCTTCCACCAGGCCGGGGATCGCGTCGAGCCCTTTCATGCACGCTTTGTAAGAGCCGACACCGGGCAGCACGATCCGCTTCGCGCCCAGCACCAGCTTGGGATCGGCTGTCACGGTCACATGCTGCGCGCCAGCAGCCATCAACGCGTTATGGACGGAGTGAAGATTGCCCGCGCCGTAATCGATCAGCGCCAGCGCTTCAGCCACCGAGCTGCCCCTTTGTGCTGGGCACTGCCCCGCCCTTGCGCGGATCGATTTCCACCGCCTGGCGCATGGCCCGGGCGAAGCCCTTGTAGATGCCTTCGCAAATATGGTGGTTATTGCTGCCATAGAGCAGTTCGATATGCAGCGTGATGCCCACTGCCTGCGCCATTGATGCGAACCAGTGTTCAAACAGCTCCGTATCCATTTCGCCCAGCCGTTCCTGCGTGAAACCGGCATTCCACACGAAATAGGGCCGCCCGGAAATATCCAGCGCCACGCGGGCCAGCGTTTCGTCCATCGGTGAATAGGCGCTGCCATAGCGCCCGATCCCGGCCTTGTCGCCCAATGCCTCTGAAATCGCCTGACCCAGCGCAATAGCGCTGTCTTCCGTTGTGTGGTGCTGATCTACATGCAGATCGCCATCGACCTTCAGCGTGATATCGATCAGCGAATGTCGGCTGAATTGTTCCACCATATGATCGAGAAAGCCGATCCCTGTGGAAACGTCATAGGCGCCTGTCCCGTCAAGATTCACCTCGACAAGGATGGCGGTTTCGCTGGTCTTGCGCTCGATCCGGGCTGTTCTCATGGCTCTGGCCTATAGCCAAGCTTTGTCGCCACGCAAGGATTCGCGCTTGACCGGCGCGCGCGGCGCGGTCACTTGTTGCGCGATATGAGTGATGAAACGCCTGACAGCCTGATCCCCTATGACGAAATCGTGCAGGAGGCCCTGCGCGCCGTGGTTGGCCGTGTGCTTGGGGAAATCGTGGAAACCGGCGGCGAATTGCCGGGCACCCACCATTTCTACATCACCTTCAAGACCGGCGCGAAAGGCGTGGTGATCCCCGCCCATCTGCGCGAACGGTTCCCCGATGAAATGACCATCGTGCTGCAAAACAAATTCTGGGATCTGGCCGTGAGCGCGGAAGGCTTCACCGTCGGGCTGACCTTCAATCAGGTCCCGGCAAAGCTGGAAATTCCCTTCGCCGCGATCACTGCCTTTGTCGATCCGGCGGTTGATTTCGGGCTGCAGTTCCAGGCGACTGTGGCGGATATGGCGCCTGAACCGCACGAAAATGCAGAAAACGACGCGCCAGGCAGCGAAAGCAGCGAAGACGGCTCCAATGTGGTAACGGTGGATTTCGGCCGCAAGAAATAGTCAGCTGGCCCGGAGCAAGCTGCGGAGGCACAATTGGCAAAGCGCAAAAGCAGGAACGCATCGCCGGACGAACCAGAGGGCACGTCAGGCGCAGACTATGCCCGTGCCGCCACCAATCTGGTGGTCGTGGATCTGGCCATGCGCGCGGGTTCGCTGATCCTGCGCAATGCCGTGGAAAAGCGCGTGCTGGGCAAGGATATCAGCAAGCCCGCCGCCGAAGCGGTGATGAAGCAATCCTCCTTTGCCGGGCGGATGGCGCGGGTTGCGGCGGCCAGGCTGGCGACCAGATCGGTCCCCGGCGCGCTGATCGTAGGCGGCGGGATCGCGGCGAAAGTCTGGTATGATTACGCCAGGCGCCGCCGGGACGAGCGCCACGGCACCGCGCCCAAACCAGCGGCAGACGACAACAAGGCTTGATTCCACCCGCCTGCTTGCGGCAACAGCGGCCATGGCCAATTCTTCTCAAGACAAGCTGCAGCGGCGCGGGCTGATGTTCGTGCTGTCCTCCCCCTCAGGCGCAGGCAAGACGACAATTGCGCGGAAATTACTGGCCGCTGATCCCGGCATCGGCATGTC
Source organism: Sphingomonadaceae bacterium (assembly GCA_020446665.1). Taxonomy (GTDB): domain Bacteria; phylum Pseudomonadota; class Alphaproteobacteria; order Sphingomonadales; family Sphingomonadaceae; genus JACXVD01. Next base: position 1,189 of record JAGREF010000254.1, on the reverse strand, counting down.
CGTTTCCGTCACCACCCGCCCGATGCGCCCCGGCGAAGTCGAGGGGAAAGATTATCACTTCACCGACCGCACCAGTTTTGACCGGATGGTGGAGGAAGGCGAATTCCTCGAATGGGCGGAAGTCTTCGGCAATTGCTACGGCACGCCGAAGGCGCAAATCAAGGCGGGGCTGAAGGCGGGCCAGGATTTCCTGTTCGATATTGACTGGCAGGGTACGCAGCAGCTTTACCAGCGTATGGAAGTGGACGTGGTGCGGGTGTTCCTGCTGCCGCCCAGCATCGAGGAACTGGAACACCGCCTGCGCAGTCGGGGCACCGATAGCGAGGAAGTGATTGCTGGCCGCATGGCCCGCGCCCGCGCGGAGATCAGCCATTGGGACGGCTATGACTATGTCGTGGTCAATGACGATATCGACGCCTGCTTTGCCAAGGTGCATGGCATCCTGCAGGCCGAACGGCTCAGCCGCACGCGCCAGACCGGACTGGTCGATTTCGTCCGCGCCATGATGCGCTGAGCAGGGTTACACAGGGTGACAATGTGTAACCCTGTGCCTCACTCTCACATTCATTAAAAACAGACACTTACGACCTGACACACCCCATGTCAGACGGGTGACACCCCTTAGGGGAAAAACCCCCTATATGCGACGATTCGAAAGAGCCATGGGGGACAATGGTGCGCGCAGCCGGAGTAGGAAAGCGCGCAATCAGAGCAATCAAATTGCTTGCGCCTGTCCGCTCCTCCCCATTTTCACTTCGTGAAAACGGGAAGGATCTTCTGAACCGCAAATGGCCTGCCGTTACTTGCCCGAAGGATCGACGAAATTGCCTGCGCCGATATTGGCGTTGACGATGCCGCCATCGATCGGGATCGTGGTGCCCACCACATAATCGCCCGCGCGGCTGGCGAGATAGATCGCGCCAGCGGCCATATCCTCGTCCACGCCGATCCGGCCGGATGGAATCCCGCGCACGATCTGATCCGCATTGTCGCGTGTGGCGCGGTTCATGTCGCTGGGGAAGGCACCCGGACCGATCCCGCTGACGATGATATTGTCATGCACCAGCCTCGCGGCCATGCGCCGCGTCAGATGAATCAGCGCGGCCTTGCTGGCCTGATAGGGATAGGTTTCCCACGGATTGACCTTGATCCCGTCAATGCTGGCGATCATCAGCACCTTGGCCGGGCG
>JAGREF010000253.1 GCA_020446665.1 Sphingomonadaceae bacterium | reverse complement strand
CCGGGCAGCCGAAATTGATGTCGATAATGGCCGCGCCATTACCTTGCTGCAGCTTCGCCGCTTCCGCCATTGACGCCGGATCGCAGCCAACGAGCTGCATCGAAACCGGATCTTCGCTAACGTCCCACTCCGCCTTCTGGATCGACTGGCGCGTCTCGCGAATGGCCGCTTCGCTGGCGATCATCTCCGTGACATTAAGGCCCGAGCCATAGCGGCGCACCAGCTTGCGAAAGGGCTTGTCCGTCACCCCTGTCATGGGCGCGAGCACCACCGGGCAATCAATCCGGACCGGACCGATTTCAAGCGGCTTCATGGCCGGAGGGGTAGGGATCATGCTCATTGCGAAGTCTGGTGCCTAAAATTTGGGCAGCGCATAGTGGATTGCAGCCACGGGCGCAAGCAGCTAGCGGCTGAGCGCATGGCGGATAGTCATTCCCCTGCCCTGCCCACTTTTGCTGCCGTGATTGTCGCGGCCGGCAAGGGTCTGCGCGCGGGACAGCCATTGCCGAAACAATTCGCGCCCTGGAAAGGCAAGCCGGTTTTGCGCCATTCCGCAGAGGCTCTGCTGGCCGCGGGGGCCAATCCGGTCATCATCGCAATTCCGCCCAATGGCGAAGATGCCGCGCATGCTGCGCTGGCTGGTCTCGACTCTATCGAATTCGTCATTGGCAGTGAAACACGGCAAGGCTCGGTTCGTAACGCGCTGGAAGCCCTGGCCGACCATGCCCCGGATCATGTCCTGATCCATGACGCGGCCCGCCCGGACTTGCCCCGGCCAGTGATCGAACGCCTGCTGGCCGCATTGCAGCACAGGCCAGGCGCAATCCCGATCCTGCCGGTGGTCGATAGTCTGGCGATTGATGCCGATGGCCTGATGGCAGGCAGCGCCCCGCGCGAACAGCTGCGCCGGGTGCAGACGCCGCAGGCATTCCGCTTCGCCGATATTCTCGCCGCCCACCGCGCGTGGCACGGCGATGCCGGGGATGATGCGCAAGTATTGCGCGCGGCAGGCGGAGAAATTGCGCTGGTGGAAGGTGACGAAAGGCTGAAGAAGCTGACCTTTGCGGAGGATTTCATGGAAGATCGCCCCGCCCTGCGGATCGGCACGGGCTATGACGTGCACCGGCTGGAAGCTGGCGAGGAATTGTGGCTGTGCGGTGTAAAAATCGAGCATGACAAGGGCCTGTCCGGCCATTCCGATGCCGATGTCGCGCTGCATGCGGTGGTGGATGCCCTGCTCGGTGCCGCCGGAGCTGGCGATATTGGCCAGCATTTCCCCCCCAGCGATGACCGCTGGAAAGGTGCACCCTCATCTCGCTTCGTCGAACATGCCGTGTCGCTGGTGGCAGAGGCGGGTTACCGTGTGGGCAATATTGACCTTACGATCATATGCGAGGCCCCAAAGATCGGGCCGCATCGCGCCGCCATGGCGGCACGGCTGTCAGAGCTTGCCGGAATCGGTTCGGCTCAGGTAAATATCAAGGCCACTACCACTGAGAAACTCGGCTTCACCGGGCGCGGGGAAGGAATCGCCGCCCAGGCCGCTGCAACCATTATTCGCAACGATTAAGGTAACAATCCATGATCAAGAAAGCTGCTACTGCACTGGCCCTGCTCGCCATGGCTCAGACCCCCGCCGCAATGGCGCAGGAATGCATTACCGAACAGGAATTCTCCAGCATAGTCATCTATGCCGTGCCGCTGGCGGTCGACGGGATGAAGCAGAAATGCAGTGCGTCATTGTCCAAGGAAGGTTTCCTCGCCACCGGCGGTGATGCATTTCGGGAACGCTATGCGGCATTGAGCGATGAAATGTGGCCCACGGCCAAGTCGACCATCGTCAAGATGGGCGGTGAAAAGGCGAAAGACGGCCTCGCGGAATTGAACAGTCTGCCCGACGAGATCGTGCGCCCGCTGCTCGATGCTGTCTTTGCCACAAAGATCGGCGAGGAAATCAAGCCGCAGAATTGCGCCAAGGTGGAACGCGGGCTGGAAGTCCTCGCCCCGATCAATCCGCGCGATGCAGGTGCGCTGGTCGCCTTTGTGGCGGCGGTCGCCAATGTGAAGAGCGCCGCGATCTGCAAGCTGGAAGTGTAATGGACGGCTTTACGCTCCCCGATGACATCGTTGAACTGGCCCGCCGGGTTGTCGCTGAAAACAGCGCGGCGGGCCGTACCATTGCGCTTGCAGAAAGCTGCACGGGCGGGCTGGTTGCCGCTGCGCTGACGGAAATACCCGGCTCCTCTGCGGTGCTGGATCGCGGGTTCGTGACCTATTCCAACGAGTCCAAGATGCAGAGCCTTGGCGTGGCGAGCGATATTATCGAGACATTTGGCGCGGTATCGATTGCCTGTGTCTGGGCCATGGCCAAGGGCGCACTGGAACAGAGCAATGCCGATGTTGCTGTGGCCATCAGCGGCGTCGCCGGCCCTGATGGAGGCACAGTGCAGAAGCCGGTTGGAACGGTCGTTTTCGCGCGCGCAATCCGTGATGCGGAGGGTGAACCTGAAGGCGAGCTCAAACATTTCGACGCCAAGGATCGCGGGGCCATACGGCGCGAAGCAACCCGCTGTGCGCTGGAATTGCTGCTGCCCTGACCGCCTCAGCCCGGCTGGCCGTATAGCTGCTCTGCCCGTTCTTCGAAAGCCGCCACCATCTTGCGGAATGCACGGTCAAAATACTGACCCGCCAGCTTTTCGAAGACCTTGTTCTTGAACGTGAAATCGACCGAAAAATCCACTTCGCACCCGCCCTCTGGCAGCGGTGCAAAATTCCACACATTGTCGAGATCGCGCAACGGACCATCGACATAGTGGACCTTGATCCGGCTCGGCCGCTCCTTGACCACGCGAGAGGTGAATTTCTCGCGGATGGCCCTGAAGCCGACCAGCATGTCCGCGACCATTTCCGTTTCGCTGTCAGAGCGCACCCGCGTCGCCGCCACCCAAGGCAGGAATTCGGCATAGCGCCCCACATCCGCGACCAGATTATACATCTGCTCGGCGCTGTAAGGCAGACGACGGATTTCGCGAATCCCAGGCATCAGCCTTTCGCTGCTTCCTTCGCGAGTTTCGCCTCGCGGGCAGCCCGCATCTGCGCAAAATCCTCGCCAGCGTGATAGCTGGAGCGGGTAAGCGGCGTGGAGGCGACCTGCAGAAAACCCTTGGCGCGGGCAATCGCGCCATAGGAATCGAACGTCTTGGGCTCGACGAATTCCTCCACCTTCGCGTGTTTCGGCGTCGGCTGGAGATATTGGCCCATGGTGATGAAGTCGATATCCGCACTGCGCATGTCGTCCATCACCT